>NZHT01000029.1 GCA_002691385.1 Flammeovirgaceae bacterium
TTCGGGCATTGTGTACCCAGTACAATGTCTTATTTATAGCAGATGAGGTACAAACGGGAATTGCCAGGACGGGTAAAATGTTGGCTTGTGATTATGAAGACGCAAGACCAGATATTTTGATATTGGGGAAAGCCATTTCTGGAGGCGTACTTCCAGTATCTGCAATCTTGGCTGATGATGAGATCATGTTGACCATCAAACCGGGAGAACATGGCTCTACTTATGGAGGCAATCCGTTGGCTTGTAAGGTGGCTCAAGCTGCTTTGGAAGTTGTGGTGCACGAAAAGTTAGCTCAAAATTCTCAAATACTCGGAGATTTATTTCGTAAGGAATTGACTGATTTTGTGGCGACTCATGAAATGATTCGGACGGTTCGGGGTAAAGGATTACTCAATGCTTTGGTGATCAATGATACAGAAGAGAGTACTACCGCCTGGGATCTTTGCTTATCTTTAAAGGGGAACGGATTATTAGCTAAACCAACCCATGGAAATATCATTCGGTTTGCACCTCCTTTGGTCATTGCCGAGGGAGAATTAAATCATTGCTTGGAGATCATCAAGCAAACAATTACAGATTTTAATTTTAGTTAAATTTCTCTGATTATTCCTTATTACAGATTATAAATCGAGGGGTTAGCTGACAATATGCGGACGAGCACATGATGGATCTTTTTAATTTTACCCTGACTTATCAGGAAATGTTCATTTTGGCTGTAGTAGGCTTATTGGTAGGGATGGCCAAAACGGGGATTCATGGGACGGGTATGATAGCGGTACCTTTGCTGGCAATTGTTTTTGGGGGACGGGCTTCGAGTGGCATCATGTTGCCGATTCTTATTTTGGGAGATTTGATGGCTGTTTACCACTACAATACATATACCCAATGGGAGCATTTGAAGAGGGTGTTGCCTTTTGCTTTTGTGGGCGTTTTATTGGGAACTTACATAGGGATATTTATTGATGATCTGGTATTTCGCCAAGTCATGGCAGGGATTATTTTTTTTAGTGTTGGGATTATGTTTTGGAATGATAAGCAGCAAAGTTACATGACTTCTCAAAATTTCTTATTTAAGGCTGGATTGGGAATGGCTGCAGGATTTACTACGATGGTGGGTAATTTAGCTGGTTCTGTTATGGCTGTTTATTTATTGTCTTTGAACTTATTAAAAAATCAGTTTATTGGCACCGCCGCCTGGTTTTTTTTGATCATCAATTTGGTAAAAGTGCCTTTTCATGTCTACAGTTGGGAAACCATCACATGGGACTCGTTATTTTTGGACTTGTTGGTATTGCCATTTATTGCCTTAGGCTCTTTTTTGGGGATTCAGCTCGTTAAAAGTGTTCCAGAGCAAATTTATCGTCGTTTTATAATTGCTATGACTATTATTGCTGCGTTATTAATGATGTTTCAATCATAATTAATGTTCAACTCAATCGATTAATTATCTTTGTCATTATGCTCCGAAGACCTAGAAGAAATCGTAAGACCGCAGGAATCAGATCCTTGACACGACAGACACAGGTGACGACAGACGATCTAGTATTTCCTTTATTCCTTATTGAAGGTAACAATCAGAAACAAGAAGTGACATCCATGCCGGGAATATATCGCCTTACTTCTGACCTAATGCTTAAAGAGATTGAATATTGTATGGGTTTGGGCATCAGATCATTTGACGTGTTTCCCGTGATACCAGACAAGGACAAAAATCCAGAAGCGAGTGAAGGGCATAACGAAAAATCCTTCTATCTAAGGACACTTAGAGAAATTAAATCAAGGTTACCCGAGGCTCATATTATTACTGATATTGCTATGGATCCTTATAGCAGTGATGGACATGATGGCTTGGTGAAGAATGGCAAAGTGCTGAACGATGCAACATTAAAAATATTGGGAAAAATGGCACTTGCACAGGCGGCGACAGGGATTGACATGATTGGTCCTTCAGATATGATGGATGGCCGTGTGGGCTACTTGCGTGAACTTTTGGATAAGCAGGGGTTTCAAGAGGTTGGCATAATGTCTTATACGGCCAAGTATGCCAGTGCTTTTTATGGGCCTTTTCGTGATGCACTGGATTCAGTACCTAAGTTTGGAGATAAAAAGACCTATCAAATGGATCCGGCCAATCGCAGAGAAGCTTTATTGGAGGCACGACTTGACTATGAAGAAGGGGCGGATATATTGATGGTTAAACCTGCCTTACCCTATCTGGACATCATTAGTGATCTTAAAGAAAATTTTCCACTTCCTGTTGCAGCTTATAATGTGTCTGGGGAATATGCCATGATCAAGTCGGCGGTACAAAAGGGATGGTTGGATGGCGAGCGTACCATGAAAGAATCCTTGACTGCTATTAAGCGGGCAGGAGCCGATATCATCTTGACCTACTTTGCTAAGGAGTTTGCCGAAGGGAACAGAAGGTGAAAATTATTGTCTTAAATACGGGGATTAAAAGTGATTTATAGCAAGTTGGCTAAGCTAAAGAGTGGGATTAATAGATAATCAAAACTTGCTATATTTTTGTGTTTAGGCAGTTAATGAAGTCGGGGATAATCGCTAGGGAGTTTTAATCCATTCTTTTAAAAAGGATAAACCTTGTGCCGCAAAGGTATCTTGTGAATCCGTAAAGGGTTTCCAAATACAGACTGCGTCTGCAAGTTCCTGAATATGAGGGGTGAAACTTTCAATGGAAATAAAGCCTTTGTAATCAATAGCTGTTAATCCTGTTTTTAAGCGGTCCCAATGGGTCTGTCCAGTTCCTGGAACACCTCTATGGTTTTCTGATACTTGTATATGGATCAATTGGTCTCCAGCGGTCTTCAATGCATCCGCTAAATCACACTCTTCTAAAGTCATATGAAAACTGTCTAATAGTATTTTGGCGGAGGGGCTATCGATATATTGGATCAACTTAACTACATCACTGCATGTATTGATAAGATCTGTTTCAAATCGATTGAGGGGTTCTATGGCGATGGACAGACTTCTCCTTTGTGCTTGATGACATACTTTTTGCAAATTTAGTACGGCCAAATCGAATTCTTTTTTTCTATCTTCATTCGATAACCGTCGAGCTTTCCCTACGGCAGAATAAATGGGGCCAGCCAAGAAATTGGTATCCAAATAATTGCAGACATCAAAACACCTTTTGATGTAATCAAAGCATTCTTGATGAATGGCAGGATCCACATGTGTCAAGTCCCGAGAAGGGCCAAATGCGCCACAAATGATGGGTATGAGTTGATGATCTGCTAACGCAGTTTTAATGGTTTTCAAATCTAGAAGGTCAGGATCCTCAACCGCAATTTCTACTCCATGAAATCCCATTTTTTTAATTTTTGGAAATAAAGCGATATGTTCAGTAGTAAAAGGACTGGCCCACAGCCAGGTGCTGACAGCAAATTTTATCTCCATCACTTCACTATTAAGATACCGTTCATTATCCGCCAATGACCTGGGAAGGTACAAACAAAAGGGTAGGCACCAGGGCGGCTGGGAGCTTTAAAGGTTAGTCTAACGCGCTCATTGGGATTGAGTACTCTAGTTGTAAAAAGGACTTCTGGAATTTGAGGCACATAATTGTTTTCAGCGGCATCTGGGGTACTCATGAGTGCATCCGCAGCTTGTCCTACAACTTCCAATTTTCCAGGCATAACTATCAGTAAATTATGCTGCATGAAATCAGGATTTTCAAATAGAATACTGACTGTTTTCCCTACCGAGACCACTAAAGTATCTTTACTGAACTGCATTTTTAGAGGAATCGATTTAAGTGTAAATTCAAAGTCCGGCACTAAGGAGGTCGACGAACTGTTGTCAGGCTCCCTAAATTCGGCTATCACACCTACTAGTTCTTGACTCATGGGCCGCAGTGGAATTGAGGAGGTAATGGGAGGATCTTCATTAGGCCCCATTCCAACACGAATACCTTCGGTAAATGTCGAAGAAAATAAACCAGGAGTTTGTACTGAGAGTACCGTGAAGTCATTTATTTCTAACTTGGCCAGACCATTTTTCTGAAAAGTGAATTCAAACCCAAACCAATCGGAAGGCTTAAAAAGGGCATGACCTTGGTAGCTTTTACCTTCTTGATTGACCACAATACGCCAATGATCTCGATCTCTGTATAAGGCGTATCCGTTATTTTTGTCACCATGTGCCAATAGCCTATTGGATTCTAAGGCATCTGGCTCACGAACCCAAATTTTACCTGTTATCTGAATTTCCTTTCCTTTGATGTCAGTCACATTAGCTTCATATCCATCTTTAGCTAAGGGGACAATTTGAGTATTGAAATTGGATTTGATTTTATGAGATAAACTAGCTTTCGAGCCTGAAGAGGACTTTTCGTTCTCATAATAGGCACTTAAATAGCCTTCTTGATGAATAAATGCCGAGGCTTGAAGTGCTTTTGAGAGCCATAAATCTTGATTAACTCTGTCCAATCTACTTGACAAATAGATTATTTTGCCCATTGCTAGTGAATTGGGCAGTTCGATAGATTTGATAAACGCTGCGAGACGGGTATTTAGATCAGGGTCATAAAATACTCCGCTCTCGATCAATTGGGCGAGGGTTTCTTTCGTATCAGGCAAAGCCTGAAGTGCAGCTTTTCTGACTCCAGCGTTCTCGTTTCTTAGTGCCTTATAAACTACATCTAATACTTTAAAGTTGGACATTTTGTTCAAGCCATTAAGGGTCCAAATAGCGTGAATGGCAGGGGCATTGATGTTAATTTCATCAGGGACTGAGGTAGTAATTAATTGTAAGAGATCTTCGATTAAAGTATCATATTGATTTTCGATGATGAGCCGTTGTGCGTGTAAACGCCAAAATAAATTAGAGTTTTTGAGCCCATTTAATAAGGAGAGGGGTTTTTTGGGGTCAAGAATCACTTGTGTCTCCTGATTATTTAAGTAGATGAGTCGATAAATTCGTCCATGAGTTTTGTCTCTTAGCGGATTGATGTGTGCATTGCCTTTACCGTTTTTGAAGCCTTTGGGAGTGGGGTTATGTTGGACGATGAAATTATACCAATCAATGATCCAGACATTTCCATCGGGACCAACGGTGCCTTGTATGGGGGCGGTCCACTCGTCTGAACTGGCCAGTAGATTCCATCCGTCTTTTTCTATAAATCCTGACCCGTAAGATTCTAATATGGCTCGGTGTAGCAGATGGCCAGTGGGTTCAGCGATAAAGGCTATTTTGTTCCAATATTCCTTAGGATAGGAGCGAGCAGTATAAAAATTATGGCCTGCAGCGGCAGTAAATCCACCAAAAACATCTACTTGTCGATAGTTATTGGTTATAGGGTGCATGGAGTAATGTCCATCAAGTTTGGAGGCGACATCTTTGCCGAATCCTGTTACCCGGCGCATAACTTTTTGAGGGATATTTACGAACGCACTGTGGGTATTGTTGGCAGTCGAAACAAAGAGATCATTGTTTTCATTAAAGCCAAGGCCCCAAGTATTATTTGTGGTCATAGTATGAACCGTTAATTTTTTATAATCGGTAGTCAGATTATAAACAGCTTGATCGAAGTGGAGCCTTTCTGAACCGATACTTCCGTTAAATCCTGAGTAGCCCACCGTACCCCAAATTTTATTATCAAATCCATAGCTAAGATTGGATGGACCCGCATGGGTATCGGAAACGCCCCATCCAGTGTTAATCACCGTTCTTATATCCGCAATGTCATCGTCGTCTGAATCTGCTAAAAATAAGAAATGTGGGGCTTGTGCTAATAAGATACCACCATTGACAAAAACAAAGCTAGTAGGGATATTTAGATGGTCTGCAAAAACTGTCATTTTATCTGCCTTGCCGTCCCCATCAGTATCCTCTAAAATTTTAATTTTATCATCTCCAACCCCATTTTTTTCGTGGACTTCATTGGGATAGTCTACCGTTTCAATAACCCAAAGTCGACCTTTATGATCCCAATCCATATGTATCGGATTTATTATCATAGGCTCGTGGGCAAAAAGGGATAATTTAAAACCAGGAGGTACTTGCATGTGAGTCATTGATGCTTCAGGACTCAATGGGGTTTGTAATTTAGGGGCAGGATCTTTTTCTTCATAATTGGGAATCACGGCCTCTGTGTAGGTCAAAGGAGCTAGAGGAAAGTTTTTGGCCAAGTTTTTGGTCGTTTCACCGATGGACCAAAAAATACCATTTTCGACAAGTTGTAGGAACTCGGGTTGTTCCCAAGTTCGCTTGTCATGGCCATATGCGGTATAAAATACGCGTCCCTTACCCTCTTTTCTTATCCAAGTCCACGGTTCGTTTCGATCTCCTTCTTTTCGGGTCATTAATAAGGTTAGATCATCACTTAAGTTTTTGTGTACATAGGTTTCATCTCTAGTTTCAAAGGGTCGAAGACCTTTCATAATTACATGATCGGTATTTAAATATTGAGCAGTAAATTGTTGAAATCCATGACGGTCAAATTGTCCTCCGATGGCCTCAAGGTATGCAGGCGCATTGCGAAAGCAGTGTGAGGCTGCATGTAAGGCAATCAATCCTTTTCCTTTGCGAACAAATTCCAACAAAGCGGCTTCTTGGGAAGTAGCGATTGAATCGTGATTGGCATAAATGATTATGCCATCAAACAGGTTTAGGTATTCCTTATTTAAATCATCTAAATTTTCCGTATAGGTAATGTTGATGGCTGCTTTGGCCACATGGGTGGCAAGAAGGGGCATATAAACTGCCGAATTGTGATGTTCAGAATTGTGACCTAAAAATAAAACTT
Organism: Flammeovirgaceae bacterium; assembly: GCA_002691385.1. Lineage (GTDB taxonomy): Bacteria > Bacteroidota > Bacteroidia > Cytophagales > Cyclobacteriaceae > UBA4465. Next base: position 6,770 of record NZHT01000029.1, read on the forward strand.
CTAAGCGTCGCGGTTGATCAGTAGAGCTACAACTCATAACCAAAAGCAACATTAGAGCAATACATCCGTTTTTCGGGGTGATTTTTTTCATAGAAAAAGTGAATTTATTAATAAAAGGTAATCCAAAAATCAATTTAATCCTAACCATAGAGAAGGGATGAGAGATTGTTTCAGCGGCTTATACCTTTGAAGGTGCTTTCATTCAACCAATTAAGCTCACAGAAACTTATACTGATAAAAAAGATAGATTATTTATTCATTAGGAAGCTTTGTTTGGAGAGGATTAATGCGGGTAAGCTCATTTATTCAAGCGTTTTGAGAGTGAAAATTATCTCCATATTTGTTAAATTACTCTTGTAAGGGATTAATAATTTCAATTCAATTCTCATCGTTATGTTCAAGCACAACTTTTATATCGGGGTATTTTGGGTGGTCAGCTCGGTTTTTTTTGATACGGAGACTACCGCGCAAATCAAACATCAAGAAGCCTTATACCAAGCGGTGGAAGGGCTTTCTCTGCGTAGCATTGGCCCAGCACTGATGGGTGGACGGATTGCTCATATAGCAGTAAGTGAAACAGATGCAAGCACTTGGTACATTGCTGCAGGATCGGGCGGGGTATGGAAAACCACAAATAGCGGCATTACTTGGACTCCGGTCTTTGATGATCAGACGTCTTATTCTGTTGGCACGCTTACCATCGATCCCAATAATAAGGATATTGTTTGGGTTGGTACAGGAGAAAATGTGAGTGGACGTCATGTGGGTTGGGGAGATGGTGTTTATCAAAGTAGAGATGGCGGGGCGACTTGGAAGTCAATGGGAATAAAAGGATCTGAGCACATTGGTAAAATATTGATCGATCCACGCGATAGTGACGTCATCTGGGTGGCAGCGGAAGGACCTTTGTGGTCTTCGGGAGGTGAACGAGGTGTTTATAAATCCCAAGATGGAGGAAATACTTGGCGGCACGTACTGGAAATCGATGAGAACACAGGGGTAAGCGATTTGGAATTCGATCCATTAAATCCAGATGTAGTATATGCTGCGGCTTATCAGCGTCGAAGACATACTTGGTCATTATTGGCTGGTGGACCGCAGTCAGGGATTTATAAAACGATAAATGGAGGAAAGTCATGGGGCCGTTTAAAAATGGGCTTACCAAAGGGAGATATGGGGAAAATAGGCTTAGCAGTTACTTTGGCGGATGCACAAATTGTTTATGCCACAATTGAGGCCAATGACGAAGAAAAAGGGTTTTATCGATCCACCAATAAGGGAGAAAGTTGGGAAAAACAAAACGGATACATCTCGGGAGGTACCGGGCCACATTATTATCAAGAGATTGAGGTATCGCAGGAGGACAGCGATTTAATCTACCAAATGGATGTTTTTATTCATGTATCTCGAGACGGAGGCAATAGCTTTAACTATCTTGGTACGGGCCGAGAGAAACACAGCGACAATCATGCGCTGTGGATCGACCCTAAGAATGGTCAACACCTGCTTGCCGGAACAGATGCTGGCTTGTATGAGAGTTTTGATGAAGGGACGACCTGGCGACATTTTCCTAACCTGCCAATATCCCAGTTTTATAAACTTGGCCTCGACCAAGCCGAGCCTTTTTATAACATTGTTGGAGGAGCACAAGACCTGGGGACATTGATAGGCCCTGCTCGGACAATGAATATAGAAGGAGTTCGGAACCAAGACTGGTTTGTGCCGTTGGGAGCAGATGGCTATGACTCACAGTTTGATCCTGAGAATGATCAGATTGCCTATATGGAAATTCAACAGGGACTTCTGCATCGCTACGACGCAGGTAGTCAAGAGGTCTTGAATATCCAACCCCAAACAGCTCCCAACGATCCACCAGAAAGGTGGAACTGGGACAGTCCGATAGAAATTAGTCCACACAATCACAAGCGTTTGTATTTTGGGTCGCAGCGTGTGTGGCGCAGCGAGGATCAAGGTTCCTCTTGGAAAGTGATCAGTCCGGATTTGACTACAAATACTAACCGGTACACCCTCGAAATAAGTGATCGTATTTGGAGCACCGACGCTTTGTATGATAACGGAGCGATGTCAAAATATGCGACACTTACTTCATTGGCGGAGTCCGCTCTCGCAGAAGGATTACTCTACACAGGATCAGATGATGGGTTGATCCATGTGAGTGAAGATGGGGGAGTAAATTGGCGTAAAAGTGCAAGTTTGCCTGGGGTGCCGATTCGTTCTTTTATCAATGACATTGAGGCATCTAGCCATCATATAAATACTCTATTTGTCATTGCGGATGCGCATAAATTGGGAGATTACAATCCTTATATTTTCATCAGTAATAATCGGGGTCGTTCATGGGATTCTTTGGTGGGAGATTTACCAGCAGGATTGATTGTCTGGGTGATCAAGCAAGATCACAAAGACGAAAACCTTTTGTTTATAGGTACCGAACGTGGTCTATATTTCTCTATTAATAAGGGGAAAAACTGGATTAAACTTAAAGCAGGCGTACCTACAATCCCTTTCCGAGACATAGAGCTTCATGCTCGCGACAATGACCTAGTGGGTGCGACATTTGGTAGAGGGTTTTATGTCTTGGATGATTATTCAATCCTGAGAACCTTGGGCGTCGCGGTTAATAATCAAGCCAATATGCTCTTTCCGGTACGTGATGCCTGGTGGTATATCCCCAATCATCCGATGCAGGCCAAAGGCATGCCTACTTTAGGGTCCACCAACTATGTAGCTGAAAATCCGCCATTTGGGGCGGTGTTCACCTATTATATTCATGGAGTTCCCAAAACTGGAGCAGAAACCCGAAAAGCTAAAGAATCGAACTTACGTGAAAAAAAAAGCGATATACCTTTTCCCGGTTGGGAAGTCCTGCGAGAGCAAGCTAATGAGAGCGAGGCACAGGTATTACTTTTGGTCAAGGATGAACAGGGTCAGCCGATTCGATGGATCGAAGGGACTGACGAGCTCGGTTTACATCGTGTGAGTTGGGATTTGAGATTTCCTTCACCGGCCCCTATCAACCTCAAGGAACCAGCCTTTAAGCCGCCTTGGGCTGGGGAGCCTCAAGGGCCATTGGCTGCGCCGGGTAAGTACACAGTTACCCTTTACGTGTTACATCAAGGCGTGATGAAGGTACAAGGGGGTTCACAGAATTTTGAGGTTAAACCCGTACCTAGCTTGTCAGTGGGGACAGATGTAGCTACTGTGGCAGCGTTTCAAAAAAAGACCAGTGAATTGATGATACAGATCAATGGTACGGGTCAAAAATTAGTAGAGGCATATAGCAGATTGGAATACCTTAAGAAGGCCTTGAAGGAAACACCCAAGGCAACGGCACAGCATTTTACTCAATGGGACCGAAAATGGACCCAATTAAATCAATTACAAATGCGGCTCTACGGAGACCCCATTCGTAAAGGATTAAATGAAGCGACATCACTTTCCATAAGTGGGCGTATAGGACACATCGCCTCGGGCCATTGGGAGACCCGACAAAATCCTACCCAGACGTATCAAATTAATTTTGAGATTGGCCAACGCGATTTTGCCCAATTCAGAGGAGATTTGGAGGTGTTCCTCCTCGCACTTGAACAATATGAAACGGCTTTAGCGGCATTAGGGGCACCCTATACCCGGGGGAGAAAGTTCTAAAGATTCAGGTGGTTCATGCTGAAGAAAATCTCTTATTTGGGGGGCTTCATCAATTCCTCCAAAGTCCACACCACTCCATTTTTGATCACCATTTTGGTTTGCCGAGCGTTTCGAATATCCTCTAAAGGGTTGGCATTTACGATTATGAAATCGGCTAATTTCCCCACTTCAATTGTGCCTATGTCATCTTGGGCATTAAGGGCCATCGCTCCATTAATGGTGGCGGTTTGGAGTACTTCAAATGGGGTAAGGCCAGCATCTTGGTAATTTTCAAGTTCGATATGTAAGCCAAAGCCATGGGGTAGGATGGGGGCATCTGTTCCAGCTACTATTTTACCTCCTTTTCGATGTACGTCAGCAACCATGCGAATTACATTGGCATACAAGCGATCGTATTGTTCTTGATTTTCTAATATTTTTTCGGATGAGGCACTCACACTTGAGAGGTACTCCAAGGAGCTCACCGTTGCAAGCCGAGGGTCATCTAGTACACTGGGATTTTTAGCTACTACGTACTTGTAGCCCAGATAGATGGCTGTTGTTGGTGTGAAGTACATGCCAGAGCGGGCTAGGAGGTCTGTTACATCATTATAGGCACGCATGGTTTCGGAGAGTTTAGGTGAAAAACCTCTACGACTGGTGCCTTTGACGTGTTCGACGCCATCTCCATTGAAACCTACTGCTGGATAGAGTTCATGAGAGGTGACCGGTAGCCCTATTCGGTGCGCGCCATCGATGATTTTTTTTTGTAGGGCATCATTTAATCTCACATAAGTTTTGATCAAGTCATAATCAAGTAATTCAGCTTTTTTCAGTACTTGATCAATGTGTTTGGTGGTTTCCATGGTGGGACTGCCTCCATAAAAAATACGATTGCCATCAATGGGATTTCCAGTAAAGTAAATCCTCGGTCCCAGAGCTTTTCCAGATTGAAAGGCCTCTCTTCTATTGAGGGCATCGTAGGGATCCCCAGCGGGAATTCGAACGGTTGTCACACCCCATGAGAGCCAGGTCCTTCCTAGCTGCTCACCGTCGTTACTCCCCTCATGTACATGAAGGTCAATAAGCCCAGGCATCAAATAAGCATCCGAAGCATTAATTTTGTGGTCGGCTTCTTGCGTGGGGTCATGAGGGAGAATGTCTGTGATCCGATGTCCTTTTAGATGGACATCCATATTTTCCCAGACCGTGTCATTCAAACCATCGATGATTCCACCGGCATGAATAATGGTGGTGCCCTTAGGATGGGTACGGTGCCAATTCATCTGTAGAGAAAAATCAGTAGTGGCTTGATCATCAATATTGATCAGTTTGAGTTCATTCGTAGCCATGTATAAAATTTCCTTGCTGTTTCCATGCCAGCTGGGGACATCTGCCAAATTTTCGGTTAGCTTGATGGGGGTTCCAGTGGCATCACCGAACTTATCAACAGGTAAGAGCCAAAGGACGCCTTTGGAAATGATCGCCATATATTTGCCATCGGGAGACCAGATAGGCCCATCATTACTTCGCACTCCTAAGGACCAATGATTAAATCCTTTTTGTGGACGTTGAGACCCGCCAGATATTGGGAACAACAAGACTTGGTTGACGCCTTCTCGGTACAAGGAAGAGTAGGGATCAAGAGCGGTCAGGGCAACGGTCTTTGAGTCGGGAGACCAGGTAGGTGTACCCACACTGCTGGACATTTCATTACCCAGCGGTGTTCGGACACCATTGTTGACATCCACCCAGTCGAGTCGTCCTCGTTTAGGACCAAAACTCTCTGTAAAGGCAATTTTGAGGCCATCTGGTGACCATGACATCCCTGAGATACACTTACCGGTGGTTATTAAATTTCTGCTGACCCCACTGGCTAAATCTAGAATCCAAATTGCAAAAGAACCGGATTGGTCAGAACTGTAGGCAATAGATGTTCCATCTGGTGACCAGACGGGCATGAGCTGTACAAAAGGGTCATCAGTGAGTTGTTCGATATTACCATCTATAGTTTTGAGCCATAGATCTTGAAGGGCAACAAAGACGATTTGGGTACCTTTTGGCGATAGATTGGGCCATGCAATTCCCTTGACCAGTTGTACATGTGTGTCATCAAAGTTTCTTTTCTTTTGTTGATAGGGAGATCTGTGCAACCACAAGTTGATCTCGAATGCAATTTCTGTCGCGGGAGCATCTCCATTTCTTCTGAGAATTTTACCCGTCGAGGAATATATAAAACTACTATCAGATAGCCAGCTATGGCGAAAAGGGAATACATCTTCTTGGCTACCAGACAAGGTCTGCGAGCGGCCTGTTTTAGGATCTATTTGTTTCAGGGCCGCTTCAATGCCAGCATGCTCATTAAATAAGAGTTTTTTACCGGTTGGGGACCAAGAAATACCGGTCAGTTTTCCATAGCCATTATAAGCTACCTGCTCGGAATCATCTATGGTGGATCGGATCAAAATTTTCCCGGATGTTTTATCACTAGATACATAGGCCAATTGTCGTCCATCGGGAGACCATGTGGGACCATATTCGTTGGAGGGACTAGAAGTAAATGAGATGAGTTGTTCACCGACTACATCTAAAGTCCAAATATCGTAATTGCCACTGCGGTCTGAAGAGAAGGCCAAAGTCGTACCATCTGGTGACCAGTGAGGCTCCCGATGGTCATAATTTCCAGAAGTCAATTGCTTTAAGTTGCTACCATCAGCGTTGACGATGTAGATGTGCCAATTGCCTTGCCAATACCCTTGAAAGGTAAGTTTTTTGCCGTCAGGAGACCAAGCAGGTTGTCTGGCATTACCAAGGGAGTCGGTGATGGGCTGTGCGGTCCCACCAGTTACGGACATTAACCAAATACGCCCGAGCAAGTCAAAGGCAAGGGTCTCGCCTTTAGGAGATAAGGCAACAGCCATGTTGGTACCTTCCCTCACTTTTATCTCAATCAATTCTTTGATTTTTTCATTGGAAGGTGTTGTGGGACTTTGACAATTCAGCCATACAACGGAGCAAATGAGGGATAAAAAGTAGTGTGACAAAGAAGAATATTTCATATTTAGGGTTATTTAATATTGACTAATTTAATTCTTTTGAAATAAATTAATAGATTTTGACATTTCATATGGAGGAGGGACATCATTAGGGGATGTTTTCAGAAAGGGCTTAAATGTCCCTTTCCCTAATAGCGGGAAATTAGTTGTAGATAAATCATTAATGATTTACCTATAGGAGTTCGTTCTGTAGGTGGAATGACTATTTTATGTAGATTCCATAATTTTTAGTTTTCAAGCCTATTTGAGGGTTTTTAGCATATATAATAAGACCGATAAAGCATGCTCAGCAGTGCCATTATTCAATATTTCTTTAGCCTTTTGATGAAATTTTAATGCTGAGGATTCTGTATGTAAATCATATTTGGCGATTATTTCATTTATTTTATCTTCTGAGGGGAATTTATCCACATTTCCTAATCGCCCTAAATTGTTAGCAGATAAAATCTTGCTATCTCTAATTTCTTTTGGTAGAGCATCTATCCCTATTCCTTTTTTTAGTCCTGGTTTAGGAATTTCAAATAAGGAATCTTGATTTGCCCGAGTGTACCAACTACCTCCCATTCTAGCCACTAAATCAAGTTTTTTTGTTTCTAAATATCCTTTTTTATCCAAATATTTTTCTTTCATATGAATTAAAATAACACGAGTGATAATGAGATTGCCAGCACCTCCATTTTCCCCTAATTCGATTACTTGATCTACTTCACATTCAAATGAAACAGGAGCTTCACCAACTCTTGGTGGCTTAACTTTCTCGCTGGGGATTTGTGTCAAACCCGCTTTGATGAATTCGTTTACTCCCTTGTCATATTCTGTACTTGAAAGTGACATTTTCTCGACCATGGGATAATTTACAATATTGATTACCGTTTCTTTTACCTCGAGAATATTTTCATAGGTGTGTTTGGTTGTATTATCCTTTCCTCTACGAGCAGGAGAAAAAACCATCACTGGAGGATTTGAGCTGAAGACATTAAAAAAGCTAAATGGGCTTAAATTAACATTTCCTTTTTTATCTATTGTACTTGCAAAACAAATCGGTCGTGGTGCGACAGCAGATAGCAAATGATGATGCAGTTCCGCCTGTGAAATTGTATTTGGGTTAATTGTTTTTACTTTACTTTTCTTCATTTTGAAGCTAATACTTTTGCGGAAACTTCTCCAAATCCTACTCTTAATCCATTTTTTTCTCCGTAGCCTCTCATTGTGACTGTATCTCCATCTTTAATAAATGTGCGAGTACTTCTGTCTTTCATTTGAATAGGCTTAGTTCCCATCCATGTAAGTTCAAGCATTGAGCCATAGGAGCTTTCATCTTTCCCCGAGATAGTCCCTGAACCATATAAATCTCCAACATTTATATTACAGCCATTAACCGTGTGATGAGCTAATTGTTGTGCCATATTCCAATACATATATTTATAATTAGAATGACATATATTCTCCTCTTCACTACCTTCTGGTGTTATACTAACCTCCAATTGAATGTCATAATTTTTTTCTCCAATAGATTTTAAATAAGGAAGTACATCTGGGGTTTGATCTGGTCCTGGAATTCTAAATGCATTCAAAGCTTCTAAAGTAACAATCCATGGAGAAATATGCGAAGCGAAATTTTTAGCCAAAAAAGGGCCTAAAGGGACATATTCCCATTTTTGAATATCCCTTGCAGACCAATCATTTAAAAGGACTAAACCAAAAATGTACTCCTCTGCTAGATCAATTGGAACGCTTTGCCCAAGCATTGTATTTTTGCCTGTAATAAAACCTACTTCAAGTTCGAAATCTAATCTTTTCGTAGGGCCATATACAGGGGGTTGATCTTCTTTAGGCTTAGTTTGCCCAATGGGCCGATGGATGGGTGTTCCCGAAACAACAATGGAACTTGCACGACCATGATAACCAACTGGAATATGTTTCCAGTTGGGCAATAAGGCATTTTTAGGATCACGAAACATTTTTCCAATGTTTGTAGCGTGTTCTTCACTAGAGTAAAAATCAGTGTAGTCTCCAATTCTAATGGGAATACGCATTTTTGCACTAGATTGCCTTATGAATAATTCTGAATGTTTAGCTAAGACTGAGGAAGTGTCTTGAAGCCATGATTGAATATCTATTCTGACCTTAGAAGTGATCGCTTTTCCTAGCGAAATAAAATCATTTAAAGTCTCTTTTTTTAGTACTGAAGTTTCGAAGTCAAACACCCCATAGTCCGATAATTCCGCTAGGTCAATAATGTACTCGCCAATGGCAACTCCTGCTCTTGGACTTTTATTTGAGGTTTCAAAGATCCCAAATGGGATATTGTGAATGGAAAAGTCTGAGTTTTCTGGTATTCCTATAATCATAGTTCGATTTTTATTGTTTTATTACTATTGCATTTTGGGTTCTAATTGATAGCGTAGAATACTTATGTTCGTTACTCCACCCAAGACTTAAAGTATTTACCATCATCAATTTTTAATGCATTTTCGGTAATTTGTAATGGTTTAAATGTATCGATCATAACCGCAAGTTCTTGAGTTTCTTTTTTACCGATGCTTGCTTCATAGGTTCCAGGATGTGGTCCATGAGGAATTCCTGCAGGGTGTAATGAAATATGCCCGGGGCTAATCCCCGTTCTACTCATAAAATCTCCGTCAACATAATACAAAACTTCGTCCGAGTCAATGTTTGAATGGTTATATGGGGCTGGAATTGATTTTGGATGATAATCATACAGCCGAGGACAAAAGGAGCAAATAACGAAAGCGTCAGTTTCAAATGTTTGATGTACTGGCGGGGGTTGATGTACTCTTCCCGTTATGGGTTCAAAGTTGTGAATTGAGAATCCGTAAGGGTAATTGTATCCATCCCAACCCACTACATCGAAAGGGTGCGTGACATAAACCAAATTATGAAGCATTCCTTGTTTTTTCACCTTGAGAAGAAAATCTCCCTTTTCATCATAGGTTTCCAACGCTTGGGGTAATTTATAATCACGCTCACAGAAAGGGGAATGCTCTAACAACTGACCAAACCAATTTCTATAGCGTTTGGGCGTATAAATTGGACGAAAAGATTCAGCATATAGTATTCGGTTGTTTTCAGTATCAAATTCTATTTGATAAATCATCCCCCTAGGAATGATCAGGTAATCACCGTACTCAAACGGAATAATCCCCATAAAGGTTTTTAACTTCCCTGATCCCTTATGTATAAATAGCATTTCATCGGCATCAGCATTTTTATAGAAATATGTTATCAGCGATTTTTTTGGAGCGGCGACACCTATATGAACATCAGTATTGACCAAAAGAGTCTCTCTAGATTCTAAATAATCTTCTTTAGGTACCACGTCGAAGCCAATCAACTTTCTAGAGGAGATATTTTTTTTGACAACAATTTTTGGACTAACATTTACTGGTTCTCCTATTTTCTTTACTTGAGTTGGGCGATGAACCTGATACAATAAAGAGGACATTCCTTCAAAGCCAATCGTTCCAAATAATTGTTCATAATAAATTCCCCCATTCTTTTTTTCAAAAATTGTGTGTCTTTTCGTTGGGATTTCACCCAGTTTATGATATATAGGCATATTTTTTTAATTTATTTTCATTTCTGGAACTTTTCCTTCTACTATTAATGTCCCTTCTGTGGCAAATTTAATTTCATTAACCGAAACTCCTGGAGCACGTTCTATAAGCTTAAATCCTCCTGGGACGACATCAAGCACCGCCAAATCAGTAACTATTTTTTTTATACACTTCATACCTGTCAGTGGAAGCGTACATTTTTTGAGCAGTTTTGATTTTCCATTTCTATTGGTATGGCTGGTAGCGACAATGATATTATCTGCAGAGGCAACTAAATCCATAGCTCCTCCCATGCCTTTTACCATTCTGCCAGGGATTTTCCAATTGGCAATATCCCCAGTTTCAGACACTTCCATTGCCCCTAGCACAGTAAGATCTATATGTTGCCCTCGAATCATGGCAAAACTAGTCGCAGAGTCAAAAATACTTGCGCCCGGTAAAGTAGTAATTGTTTGTTTTCCTGCATTGATCAAGTCAGCATCTTCTTCATTGTCATAAGGAAATGGCCCCATCCCTAAAATACCATTTTCAGATTGAAATTCAATGCTGACATTTTCAGGAATATAGTTTGCAATGAGTGTTGGAATACCAATCCCAAGATTTACATACCACCCATCTTTCAATTCTTTAGCAATACGTTTGGCGATATCTTTTCTGTCTAACACAACTTAATTTTTAAATTGTTCTCATTTGTTCCTTACCGTTCTTTGTTCAATTCTTTTTTCATATGTTTTCCCATGAAAAATACGTTGGACAAAAATTCCTGGAGTATGAATGAAATTTGGATCTAATTCACCTGGCTCCACCAACTCTTCAACTTCAGCAATGGTAATTTTACCTGCCATAGCCATGACAGGGTTAAAGTTTCGAGCAGTCCCTTTGTAAATAAGGTTTCCATTGCTGTCACCTTTCCATGCTTTAACAAGGGCAAAATCTGCGGTTAAAGCACTTTCTAATATATGTGGTTTTCCATTAAAAACTTTTGTAGACTTACCTCCTTGAATCTCTGTGCCAAAACCCGCAGGTGTATAGAATGCTGGAATTCCAGCACCACCCGCTCGACATCTTTCAGCTAAAGAGCCCTGGGGAATTAAATCAACTTCAATTTCACTATCTAACATTAACCTTTCAAAGACTTCATTTTCACCTACATAAGAAGCGATCATTTTTTTAATTTGTTTCTTTTGAAAAAGTAGGCCTAATCCAAAATCATCGACACCAGCATTATTAGAAATACAAATCAAGCCCTTAATATTACTGTGCACTAAGGCAGTGATACTATTTTCTGGAATGCCACATAATCCAAATCCTCCCACCATTAGGGTGGCGTTATCTTTTATATCTTGAATAGCTTCTTCAGCATCTTTGACAACTTTATTCATGATAATAATTATAATGTACCTCTTAATCCTTGTTCACGTTCAATGGCCTCGAATAAAGCTTTGAAATTACCAACGCCAAAAGACTGGGCACCTTTACGTTGTATTACTTCGAAAAACATTGTTGGCCGATCAACTATTGTTTTTGTGAACAACTGTAACAAATACCCTTCTTCATCTCGGTCTATTAAGATTCCGTGCTTCTTAAGAACTTCAACATCCTCATCAATTTCTCCCACACGATCCAGTAAATCATCATAGTATTCGTCAGGGACATACAAAAATTCGACACCTCTGTCTCGCATTTCTGAAACAGTTGATACGATGTCGTCAGTAGCTACTGCTATATGTTGAACGCCGGGCCCATTGTAAAAATCTAAATACTCCTCTATCTGAGATTTTTTTTTGCCTTCTGCCGGTTCGTTTATCGGGAATTTTACCCTACCATTTCCGTTGCTCATCACTTTGCTCATTAAAGCAGTATAGTCTGTTGAAACATCATCATCGGTAAATGATATTATTTGAGCAAAACCCATTACTTTATTGTAAAATTCACACCATTTTTTCATTTCGTTCCAACCAACATTTCCAACCATATGGTCGATAAACTTTAGTCCCACAGGTTCAGGATTGTAATGCGACTCCCATTTCTTGTAATTTGGTAAAAACACTCCATTATAATTCTTACGCTCTACAAAAATGTGAATGGTTTCACCGTAGGTATAAATACCTGAGCGAACTACAGAACCATTTTCATCTTCTTCTTGTGTAGGTTGCATGTAAGGCTTTGCACCTCTTTTGGTGGTTTCTTCGAAAGATTTGGTAGCATCATCTACCCATAATGCAATAACTTTTACACCATCGCCATGTGTTTCGATATGGCGATTGATTTCACCTCCTTTAATCAATGGAGAAGTTAATACTAAACGTATCTTATTTTGTTTCAAGACATATGAAACTCGGTCTTTCAATCCTGTTTCTAATCCCGCGAACGCTTCAGATTGAAACCCAAATGCGGTTTTGTAGAAGTGTGCAGTTTGTTTTGCGTTACCCACGTAAAGTTCTACATAATCTGTTCCAAGTAGTGGAAGAAAATCTTCGGCGTCTTCAAATATTTTCTTTAATCCGTATTCAGTATTTTGTAAATCCGTCAATTTTTTAATGTGTACCATATTTTTATTTTTTGTAATTTTGCCTAAACATAATTGCCCTATGTGTTTTTGAAAATGGTGTTTTTAGGGGGAATAATTTCTGTCATATGATATCTAGGCATGTTCATGCGGAGTTATAAATATTAGAAATGGCTTTTACCAAGGCACTATTGACTTTTCGATTACCAATTGTTATTCTTGCTCCATTAGGGGCTCCGAACTTATCACAACCCCTTATCATTATACCCTGAACTAGTATTTCGTTTATAAAATCTTTGAGCTTTATTTTTGGTTCGATGAAAATGAAATTGGTTTGAGTTGGCCAATATTTAACATTCAACTTACGGAATTCTTGATATAACCATTCTTTTTCAGTCCTTATTAAATCAACAGTTTTTTCTAGATGTTCGGTGTCCTTCAACGCATTAATACCAGCGACCATAGACAGGGTATTAATCATAAATGGGCGTTTGATATTTTCTAAATAAGAAATTATTTTAGACGTTGAGATACCATATCCTAAACGTATTCCTGCCAAGCCATATGCTTTAGAAAAACTATGAATGCCAATAACATTTTTATTGTCCTTTATGTAATCAAATGCCCTTGGAAAATCTGAGGCGTTGGCAAAATGAAAATACACCTCATCATAGACTACTATCACATGCTTAGGTAAATTATCAATTAAATAATCTATTTTTCTTTTATCAGTATAAGTTCCTGTGGGATTATTAGGATTGGTTATAAAAATCAAACGGGTCGCATCATTTATAGCATTCAAAATACTGTCAACATCAATGGTATAATTCTTGGAATTCAGAGGTATGTTAACAACTTTACCTCCCTCATTTTCTATAATATTTTCGTAGGCTACGAAAGTGGGGTGACTAATAATACATTCTAATCCGGGGCTTAAAAAGCCTCTTGTTATCATTTCGAGAACTTCAATACCGCTATTGGCCGTTATAAGATTTTCTGATGTGAGGGTAGGGGATGTCTCACATATGGCATTTTTCAAAAGGTGATCATCACGAAAATCATATTCATGAATATTGTCGAGACTTCTTTTGATGGCTTTCTGTGCTAGGGGAGAAGGGCCTAAAATGTTTTCATTGGAAGATAGCTTCCAGATTTTGGCATTATTTTCGTTTTTTATCTCTTCTCTAACAATGCCTCCCGCGTAATCCTTTTTCTTGATGTATACCTTAAACATTGTCGGCTCTATATTTAATAATTCCTACTTTCATTTATTTTTTCCTTATCAAAACCCATTTTAGCCTAACAGGAGAATAGTTGTATTGTTATTTTACTTTCTCTTACTATAAAGGAGGTTCATTTTTTTATTAATTTCAGGGATCGACTCGTATAATTGCTCATATGATGATATTATGAAATAACAATCTTGCATTACATCTTTTCGAAAATTAAGATGCATGATTTTCTCCAAGTCAAAATCAAAACGAGTGGCTTTTTCAGACAAACAATAAGTTGTTTCTTCTGAGGAAGATAAAATTCCTGCGCCATAAATTTTCAATTGATCCTTCTCTCTAATCAGGCCAAATTCCACGGTAAACCAATATATTCTTGAGAGGGCCTCAATTGCATCCAAATTGTCACCATAAGTCAATCCAAGACTACTTAATGCAGCTAAAAATTTTACAAAAAAGGTGTCAGTCAAAAGTGGCACATGTGCAAAAACGTCATGAAACATATCAGGCTCCTCCAAATAATCTAATTCCGATTTTTTACGCAGCCAGGTAGTTGCAGGAAACTTTTTATTAGACATCAATTCAAAAAAGGTTAAGTCCGGAATTAAACCAGGGACCACAATCAACTCCCATTTCGTCAGTGTTTTTAGTTTTTGATTTATTATATTGAATCTTGGAATTTCGTCAGAAGAGAAGTTAATTTTTTCCAAACCGGCTAAATAAGTTGCACTTGCCGAAATTGTTAATTGACTCATTTGCCTATTACATAAAGTCTTCCAAACCTCAAAATCATCCTTCTCATAAAGATCATAATGTTGCTTCATAATAATAGCGGTTTTATTGATTTTATAAATACTCTAATAAATTGATTCAACTCATCCAAATTGAATTGCTTTATAGAAGTACTTCAGATAATTACATCTTAATCACATTGATGCATTTTCAAAGGACCATTTTAATACGTCGCCCTTTACATTCTTAAATTTATTGTAAAGATTCCTCGTAAAAATGCATTCTTTTATTATTTATGTATTATTTAGGGATTTCCACTACATTTATAGTTATTTATGTATTTAAAATCTATTTTTATATATCAAAACTTATTTTATGATTGCTTTTCCCTATGAAAAATAAACTGGACAGTACAGATATTAATATTCTAAAATTACTTCAGGAAAATTCCGAAATTACGGCCAAAAGCATTGGTCAAAAATTAGGCCTGTCTTCAACACCAATTTTTGAGAGAATAAAAAAATTAGAAAAAGAAGATTATATAAAGAATTATATGGCCATATTGAATGAGCGCAAATTAGGGTTTAAGCTAACTGTTTTCATTGGGATCACATTGAAAGGTCATTCAAGAAGTTATTTAGAAAAATTCCTATTAAAAGTGAATAACTTCCCAGAGGTTTTAGAGTGTTATCAGGTTACGGGGAATTTCGATTATATGTTGAAAGTAATATTAAAAGATATTGAAGCTTATCAAATCTTTGTTGAAACAAAATTATCTTTAATTTCGGAACTAGGGAATGTACATTCGTTTATAGCAACTAAAAAAGGGAAACAAATTAACACATTGGACTTAGACTATTTGAACAAATAATTTTAATGAAACAAATGTCTAATTATACATAGTAATTTAAAAGTTAATTGATTCCTATAAAACTAGAGTAAGTCTATTAATTCTAAAATGAGTAGTCAAAACCTTTTAATTTCGAATCTTTTATTTCTGAGGCTTTCAATGGTATGGAATGAGGACTACTATCTAAGTCAATATACTTTGTGTTTGGACAAGCGAATGCAGCATGAAGTCCAGCAGTAATACTGACCTTACTTTCGTCCATGCAGCCCACATCAAATCGATATTAACTTTTTTGGCTATGAGCGCAATTTTCATAGCCGAATAGATGCTCAATTCTTTTTCTTTATCTAAACGCCATTCATATTTAAAGTTACTGCAATTACTTTTGAACCGTAGAGTCGGACTAATTCTATTTCATCCCGTATAGCCTCTGAATTTTAGCTTTCTTTATGTTATTATGAATTTTCAATTAACTTGATTGAGATAAAATCTTAATAGTTTGATTACAACATCCCAATTAATTTCTCTTGTACTGATGTCTGCACTGTATGTATTGGCTGGCATCAGTCATTTTGTACAACCTAGTTTTTTTCTTAAAATTACCCCCAAGTGGGAGCCTCAACCAGAGCTAACGAACTTTGTAGTGGGTGCTATTGAGGCATTACTGGGTATGGCTTTATGGGTGAGTGAGATCCGTTCTTATGCGGCGATAGGTATTATCCTATTATTGCTGTCGATTTTTCCGGCGAATTTTTATCATTTCCAAAAAGCTCAAAGAAAAGGGCAGCATGTGTTGGCGACGGCCATTAGGCTTCCTTTTCAGGCTTTATTGATCTACTGGGCTTATACTTTTGTTTGAGAGGATTGTCTCTTATATTTTACAATGCTCCTCTAAGCAAAGACGATTGCAAATAAGATTATCATAGATGTAAAAGCAAGCATTACCGTCATTTGCTGATAAATATGGTATTTTAGTTTTTTGATTAATCTACATGGGACATAAAACAAGACGTGCGCTATTAAAAATAGGACTAGGACTGTTGCTGATCGCTGTCATGGCTTGGGGAGGGTTAAGATTATTTTTCCATCTCAATGAGATTCCCATTTATGATTCTCGATTGATCTACAACTTTATCTTTCACTCAGATCGACCCCTGAAACAATATGAAAATTTAGCTCAAAAACTAGGTTATAAGTCTTCCGACAAATTACTGATCATCCACGCCGATGACTTAGGCCTGGCACGATCGGTCAATAAAGCTTCTTTTGAAGCACTCTCAAAGGGATTTGTGAGTTCAGCCAGTGTCATGATGCCAGCGCCTTTCGTCGAAGAGGTGGCCGCTTATTATCTCGAACATCCACAGGTTGATTTGGGGCTTCATTTGACTTTTACCGCTGAATGGCTCGATTACAAATGGTCTGGTGTCGCTCCCGCGGATAAGATTGGGACGCTGCTGGATGAGGAAGGCTTTCTGTATCGAAGGAAAGAAACGGTCATTAAAGAGGGAAGTAATGTTCAAATAAGGGCCGAACTACAAGCCCAAATAGACTATGCGCGTGCTTTAGGCATATCACCGACCCATATGGATAGTCATGAAGGCACATTATTTTTCGACCCAAAATTTTTAAGAACGTATATAGAAGTGGGGCATGAAAATCAAATCCCCGTATTTATACCAAAGCTTTTAGCTCCGCATTTTGATGAATACTTCCCTTTGCCCCCACAGGTTGTATTGGTAGACCAAATGTTCATGGCCTTAAAAGGGACAGAATTAAATGCGATGGAAGAATATTATGAAGAGGTACTATCATCCATCAAACCGGGTTTCAATCAGTTATTGATCCATTTGGCTTTTTATGACGAGGAAATGAAGGCGATCACTAAAGATCGAGAAGCTTACGGAGCCAAATGGCGTGCGCAAGATTATCAGATCGTATCAAGTAGAAAGTTTCAAGATTTGCTCAAGCAAAACAAGATCAAGTTGATACAATGGCGAGATATACAAGCGGTTTTATACCCTGATGAAAACGCTTCTCTTAAACCCTAAAAAAGTTAAAGACATCTTTTTACATCCATAGTGCTTGACTAGGAATTCCAAGATCTCAATTAGCTTGATGCTGTGTAAAGGATTGTTGGGTTGTTCAGATTTTGGGTTATTTGGTAGATTCATATTTTGAATTCTTTGCCATCACATACTTCGTCAGATCATGGTTTGGAAAGTGCATAAAAGGTTATTTCTGATCAAAACAAATCCTCCTCGCGCTCAAGCATAAGTATAGAAGCTTGTGAAACGATGAAATATTTTTCTTTTTCATATGCCACCTCGAAAGCCCCGTTTTGGAGGAAAATTGCTTTATCTCCTTCCTTGGCTTGCAAAGGGACGTATTTCATTTGATCTTCTTCTTGTTTCCAGGCGTCGTCTTCATCCATAGGTACGGGAATTGGGTATCCCGGACCAACTTTTACGATGAAACCCGTTTGGATTTTTTCTTTTTCTCTTACGCCTGGAGGAAGTAAAATGCCACTGGTCGTTTTGTCAGATTCTTTTAAAGGTTTGATTAATACCCGATCTCCTACTACGATCAGTTTTTTCAATTTATTTTCAGCAGTTAATTCCATAAGTAATTATAAAGGTATAATGTGGTTATTTAGTTTGCAAACAAATTAGGAGAAGGGAGATCTGCATCATCATCATTTGCCCTAGAAATCATTCTAGAATCCAACTGTTTGGTAGATTTGGCACCTAGTTTTTTGAGGTTTTCCGCTCGATTGATCAAGTTGCCTTTTCCTTCACTTAGTTTTTTCATGGCTTCTTCATAATTGGATTGCGTAGTTTTGAGATTACTACCCACCTTGATGAGGTCGTCTGTAAAAGCACTGAATTTATCGTACATGGCTCCTGCTTGTCTTGCAATCTCTATGGCATTTTTAGTTTGAGAATCCTGTTTCCAGATATAAGAAATCGTCCTGAGCGTTGCCAGTAAGGTGCTGGTAGAGACCAACACAATATTTTTGTCCAAAGCCTTTTCATAAAGCTGATTGTCTTGTTGCAAGGCAATTAAGAGCGCAGGTTCGTTGGCCACAAACATCATCACATAATCAGGTTGTTTAATTTGGTGTAGGTTTTGGTAGTTTCGAGCACTCAAAGTCTTGATATGAGTAAGTATGCTGTCCATATGAAGCTTCAGCTGCTCTGTTTTTTTTTCTTTCTCCTCTTCTTCGATATATCGAGCGTAGGCCGTTAAAGAAACTTTGGAATCAATCACCAAGCACTTGCCATCTGGGAGTTTCAGTATGTAATCTAATCGTTGATTGCTGCCGTCCTCTGCCTTTAAATTATGTTCTTTGAAATAATGCACATTTTTTGTAAGACCTACTTTCTCCAAAATAGATTCCAGTAAGATCTCTCCCCAATTTCCTTGTGCTTTGGCATCTCCTTTCAGTGCTCGGGTAAGGTTTTCGGTTTCTGCACTCATTTGCTTGTTGAGAGCCGTCATGTTTTTCAACTGCTCTTGCAGCGCAGTATTCCAATGAATACTCTCTTTGTTACTAGTGGTGACTTGCTGCTCAAACTTTTGAATGCGTTCTTTTAAGGGGGTAAGAATCTCACCTAAATTATTTTTATTTTGATCTGTAAATTTTTTCGATTTTTCTTCAAAAATTTCGTTAGCAAGATTTTTAAATTCCAATGAAAATTTATTTTGAAGTTCGCTTACTTCTTTTTTTTGTGTGTCCAATTTTTCTTGAAGATTTAGTAAATTGGCAGAAAGGGTAGCATTTTCAGTATTTAATTTTTCAGTTTTTGCATGTTCCTCTTTTAACAACTGATCTATTTTTTTTAAATTTTTTTCTAGCGAAACGGTGCGGTCTTGCTCCATATTGAGCTGTAGCTGAGCTTTCTGTTCGTCTGGAGCAGATTTTTTATACCTTACCAACGCAAATAAATATCCAATGGTGACGCCTGCGGCCATTCCAAATAGCAATAACAAAATCATATCAAACTCCATAGCTCAAATTTATAACTAACTCTAGAATCTTGTCTGCAGATATCCAAATAATTCCATGGTCCATGCCACACCCACATGGACCATAACACCTCCCCAGATATTCTTATTTTTAAGGGCGATGATACCTAAGATATAACCCCCAAAGATTGAACTAAGTGTTTCGGTAGCAGGTTTTCCAAAATGTAAAAAGCAATAAGTAGCAACCATAGGTAGGATGGCATAAGAACCAAAATATTGAATAAAAGCGTAGATTAAAAAGCCTCTAAAAATGAATTCTACTGTAATAAAACTAATGGCATAGGTAGCCTCATAAATAATAACAGAAACCCATGTAGGCAACTCATGGTGGGTAGCAAAGGACAAGCCATGGGCAACTTTGTATCGGGGGTAATAGTTTTGAAGATCGCTAAAAAAAGAGCCAATAATTATAAAAATAATGGCGATTCCCAGTAGTGTTAAATAAGGGTTAATATTAAATTTGCGAAAAGTAAAACCATAAAAATGTCCCAAAGAAGTATCGAAAGTCCGATAAAAAGCACCAAAAAGTACCAGTACCATCGTCAACTTCATGATCCAATTGATACTTGATCTAAGCAGCAACCAATCTTCAGGAGCCATTGCCCATCGCACTAAAATGCCCCAATGAATGCCCCTATAGAGGCCAATAATTAAAAACCCCAACAGGAAGGTTATCCAAAATTGAGGATCTTTTTGCCATTTCCGAGTTTTCCCAAAAAAATTGAGAAGATAGGCGGTGACTAGAAAAGGGAAACCCTGAAAAAGAAACATTAATAAGGATCTTATCCCAACATTTGAGAGGGTCTTGATATATTTGGCTTCAAAGGCAAGCGTATAATTGATAATTATGAAAATAAGTAAGAAGCATAGAATGCTTGCATAAAGTTTCAAATCAAAATATTTACGCAGATAGTTGACGATGTATTGGTACAATGATTTCATAAAGACCTTAAATATATGTGCTTGATTGTATTTGCTCACTATGCTCACCCTAAATACCCATTTATTTTATTGGCTAATCGAGATGAGTATTATGAAAGACCTACTCAGCAGATGGATTTTTGGGAAGATGAGCCTGACATAATTGGAGGACGTGATTTGGTTGCAGGTGGTACTTGGCTGGCCATGAATAGTTCGGGAGTTTTCGCAGCCGTGACCAATGTCAGGGCATCGGGCGTACAACTGAATGCCAAAAGCAGAGGATATTTACCGATAGATTTTTTGAAATCTTCCCTAACAAGTGAGGTATATATGCGGAGGTTACTTACTCAGACAAGAAGTTATAATGGGTTTAATCTTTTGACTAGAA
>NZHT01000030.1 GCA_002691385.1 Flammeovirgaceae bacterium
AGACAGTGCATTTTTAGGCCTTTTACTAGATGGCTTTCCTGTTTATGGTCCTGTTGAAAATGGAGTGACTTTGACCAATGATGACCTCGACGATTATCACGGCCATACTCATTCAAAAGTAGATTTTCCGGAAGAAATTTATCATTACCATATAACAGCTGAACTTCCTTGGATTAACGGTGGGGAATTTTATGGTAATGCCGGTACCGTTACAAAGTAAAAATTTATTAATATTTATTACTTAGTGATTGCTTTCGATGCGAATGTTTTAGAAATAATGAGAGGGCACAATAAGAAATTGTTGTGTGCTTCTTATGATAATAAATAGTGTTTTTTAAGCATGTTTTTTTTGATAGAGTAAATCGCCTCTTTTGAATAAGGAGTTCTGTCTGCTTGAAAGATATTATAATTCCAAACATTATCGAGTAAACAAAAATATTTTTAGCTTATAGCGATCGTAAATACTCAAATAGATATTCAATCGATTTATAAATCCTTTTGAATCTTGCTCTCAAAGAACATTATGCAGATATAAGCGATGAGCGTTCATGCCTAAATCTGCAGTTAATTTTAGTTCTCTTTATATATGTTAAACGAGTTTTTGATCAAAGGTCTGTGCTCGCCAAAATTCAAATTGATTAATAGCTGTAATTGGATTTAAATTCGTGCCTACCTTCAATGAGATGCGTCATGCTAATTAGAGGCTTTGGCTAAGGTTCATTGTTGTGTAATTAAATTAAAAAAAGGAGTAAGTAAAGGTCAAGAAATAAATACCTCAACAGACCTTTGGATTTCATGAATTTCTTCATCACCCTAAGGTAAATCTTTTACTAGTTGAAATCAAGAATATGATATGAGTAAAACCTTTAAAGATAGATTTTGAAGTTATTAATAAATACTCAAGTTGATGGAATTTATTGAATCTAAGATAGATGTAAATATTTTTCGTATTTTAAAGAGTTATATTTTTTTTTGATGTTTAAAATAAATTATATTTATTTTATTTTCATTATTATTAAAAGTAGTAATTCATTTCTTAATTGATTCTGATGCACAGCTTTAAGTCTTGTTTTTTAGCCATTCTTTTTAATTTACCCTTCTTGAATATCGCTTGGAGTAAAACTTCAAACAATATTGCAGTGGCATTGACGATGACTATTACTGCGAAGGAAGTAATTAGTGGAGCAACTTCAAATGATAAGGTATTGAATTTGACCTTTGTCAGTAGTTCACCTACCAAAGACTTTACTCCCTCAGATGTTAAAGTAACTAATGGTAAAATCGGAGGAGCAAAAAGGGTAAATAGTACTACTTATACAGCTAAGTTCAAAGCCATTGAAGAAGGATTGACTAAAATAAGCATTCCTGCAGGAAAATTTAGCAACACTAAAGGTGATAAAAATAGTGCATCTTCAGAATTTGTTTGGACTTATGATGCCACCCGGCCTCAAATGAAGATTGAGATAACAAAGAGCAATCAGATGGTTAAAAGTATTAAAAGTTTAATAAAAAAAGAAAAAAATGGGGATACTCAAGCACTTCATTCTGATATTGAGATATTAAGATTACAGTTCACATGCAGCGAAATGATTACAGGTTTTGTGGGATCAGATGTAGTTGTAAATGGGGGAGTAATTAGTGATTTCATGGGAAGTGGAATGAGTTATTCGGCTATTTTCACCCCTTCAGAACCCGGACCGAAGGATTTTAAATTAGCTGCGGGTTCTTTCGTTGATGCTGCGGGTAATGATAATGAGATCATTTCCTTTAGTTCAACCTATGTTCCTCCAATAGGTTCGGAGTATGGAGGGGGAGTAATTGCTTACATATTCACGCCCCATGATTTAGGATATGTAGAAGGCGAAGTACATGGCTTGATTGCAGCAAAAATCGATCAAAGTACACTTTCAGGTGCTTCTTGGTATAATGGCGCTTTCATCAAAACAGATGCTATCGGAGCAGCGATAGGTGAAGGTCGTGAAAATACCGATTTGATTGTCTCGAAGCAAGGTAGAGTGTTCAATGAAACTTTTTCTGCAGCCAGATTATGCGCAGACTATGTGGTAACAGAGGATAATGTGGTTTATGATGATTGGTTTTTGCCAAGTAAGGACGAGCTAAACAAGTTATTTATAAACAAGGAGATGATTGGAAATTTTGAAGTTGATGGCTATTGGAGTTCTACTGAAGAAGATAAGGAGGAGGCTTGGAGACAAAGCTTTTACAATGGCTATCAAAATTATGGAAACAAGCGAAGTGAGGGAATTGAGGGGTCCGCAAGTGGTTATTATGGACGACATGTTCGGGCTATTAGGACTTTTTAGGGGACTGAATAATCATCTAAACTAATTGAGAAGTCATGAGGGTCAAATTTATCTACTTTTTTCAAATATTATTGGCGAGTTAAACTTTAAAATTAACTTAGCTTGGATCGAGCAGTTGAAGTGAATGGATAAATTCCACCTCTAGAAAAGGTGTCATCCGCTTCAAAATTTGCTCACAGCTTGATTTGGAGAGTCTTCTGCAATATGTCAGACGATTAAAATAAATCTTTCTTTGAAATTACTTGGTCAATCATTTTGGGGAGTTTAACATTTCTACAAGTGGTAAAAATTACCGGTGATTACAATTGGTCTTGGTATACAGTATCATTGGGACTTGGACTGCATTATTTCAGTGAAATACAGCTATTCTTTGCCCAAGTAATATGCTCAATCATTTCATAAGCGTATTGCTAACTTTTATGAGGTTGCCACATCAAATGAGTAACTAATTTGGAAATTAATTAAAAATGTGATTCTTCCCGGAATCAAATTGTTCAATCAAAAATAAATTTTATTTAATTTTAAGATGCTATAATCAAGAAAGTGATAATTTATATTTCACTCATAACCCTACCTAATCATGTCTAATCTTCAGGGAGAAAAAGGAAAATTTGGGATTACACCTGTTTTTTTAACAGCGCTGTCTACCATTTTGGGTGCCGTAATGTTCTTCCGTTTCGGTTATGCCGTGGGTAATGTTGGATTCATTGGTACTGTTGGTATCATATTTTTGGGCCATCTCATTACTATTCCTACAGCTATGGCGATCGCTGAAATAGCCACCAACCAAAAAGTTGAAGGAGGTGGAGAATATTATATCATTTCTCGTTCCTTTGGCATCAATATTGGTGCTGCCATTGGTTTGGCTTTATATCTTTCTCAAGCCATTAGTATTGCTTTTTATGCCATTGCATTTTCAGAGGCTTTTGATGGATTAATTGAATGGCTCAATGATAAGTATCATATTTTTATTCCGGACAAAAGATTGATCAGTGCCCCATTGGTTCTTATGCTGAGTGCGATTATGTTAAGTAAAGGAGCAAAATTAGGGGTTAAAATTTTATATCCAGTAGTAGCTATATTAGTGATTTCCTTACTTTTTTTATTTTTAGGGAATACGGATTATGCTTCTGAAATTGAGCATTTCGATATTTTTAAAACTATTCAAGATCCAGATTCTTTTATTGTTGTTTTTGCCATCATTTTCCCTGCTTTTACGGGCATGACCGCGGGTGTAGGGCTCTCGGGAGATCTTAAGGATCCAAAAAGAGCCATTCCGGTTGGGTCATTAATGGCGACTTTTACGGGCATGTTGATTTATTTATTTATTGCTTATAAGTTGACTATCTCGGCTTCTCCGGAAGATTTGGTAGCTGATCAGTTGATCATGGGCAAGATTGCTTTATGGAGTCCCATTATTGCTATTGGACTTGCTGCGGCAACATTTTCGAGTGCCTTAGGCTCAATTATGGTAGCACCTAGAACTTTGCAAGCCTTAGCTTCAGATAAAATAATCCCGAATAAAGGGATCAACTCACTATTGTCAAAAGAAACACGAAAAGGAGAGCCTTTTAATGCTACTGTAATTACTATCATGATCGCCTTGTTCTTTTTGTTTGTAGGAGACATTAATATGGTTGCTCAAATCATATCTATGTTTTTCATGGTTACCTATGGTGCAATTTGTACCATTTCTTTTCTCCAGCATTTTGCCGCAGATCCTTCCTATCGTCCGGCTTTCAAGTCCCGTTGGTACATTTCTTTATTAGGTGCAGTGCTTTGTTTTTACATGATGTTTAAGATGAATGCTGCATATGCATTTTGCGCACTTTTGATCATGGTGCTAATCTATGTGAACATCACTTATTTCAGTGCTTATAAACAAGGGATGGTTAAAATATTTCAAGGAGTTATTTATCAATTAAGCCGTCAACTTCAAGTTTTTTTACAAAAGGCAGATAAAGAAGATGTGAATACTTGGCGCCCTTCTTTAATTTGTATTTCAGATGATTCGTTTAAGCGTACTGCAGCCTTTGAATTGATGCGATGGATATCCCATAGATATGGTTTTGGAACTTATCTTCACTACATCAAGGGTTATGTATCGCGTGACACCAACAGGCAAGCCCATGAGGTGCTCGGTAGACTTATAGATAAAGCAGAGATATCCAAAAGTAATATGTATTTGGATACAATTATCAGTCCATCCTACACTACGGCGATTGCTCAGTCCATTCAATTGCCAAGTGTTTCAGGAAAGGAATCAAATATGTTTATGTTCGAGTATTCTAAAACCTTGGGGCCTTGTACGGATCTTATTATGGATAACATGCCATTGGTCAGTGCCACGGATTTTGACATTTGCGTTTTGGCAAGTACCGAGAAGGGGTTTGGTTACCACAATGAGATTCATATTTGGATTACCCAAGGAGATTTTGATAATGCATCGCTTATGATACTGATGTCTTTTGTCATTATGGGCCATCGTGATTGGCATGGGGCAGAAATAAAAATATTTGCGATACATCCAAAAGATGAACTGGCAGATCAACGAGAAAAGTTATTAGATCAAATAAAAGAAGGTAGGTTACCTATTTCACCCAATAACATAGAGCTGATTGAGAAAGATCAAGAAACCAAGAGTAGAGTCATTATAAATGATAGGTCCGCAGGTGCTGATTTAACTATTATTGGATTTAATAGTGAGGCCGTTAAACAACTAAGAGCTGACGTATTTGAAGGTTACCAAGATTTAGGGAATATTCTATTTGTTAATTCATCCAAAGAAAAAGAACTTTTGTGAGCCATGTGACCCAATTGAATACAATGATCTAATGAATCTTTTCTTTTCATTCAAAATAATCTAAAAAGCATTAACTTTCATTTTTACAATAAAGCATCTTCATGAAATTTTATTCTTTTGCTACACTTATTTTCTTTTTACTACTTAATGTTGATTGTTCAGATCAGAAAAAAATTCAAAAGCTTTATTCTCTGACTAAAGGTAATCCTTTTTTTACCCAGGATAATCAGCCTATTGATTTTGCTTCGATAACAGCTACTCATGTGAGTGATGCAGTAGTAATTATTCAGCAAATGACTCAGAAAGCCCTTGCCGAAATAATAGCTCTTAAGAAGGAAGATAGAAACTTTGAAAATACTATGCGGGCTTATGATGAATTGTTTGCAAATTATGATGCAATCGCTTCTCCCATATATTTGATGGCTTATACACATCCAGATTCAGCCGTTAGAAGAAATGCTCAACAAGCAAATACAGCACTGAGCCAATATGGAAATGAGATCAGTTTGAATGATGATTTATACAAGGCCATTAAGTCTTATTCGAATCGTTCCGAGGTGGATCAATTAAAGGCTTACCAGAGAAAATTTTTGAACGAATCTATTATTGAGTTTGAGCGTAATGGATTTGCTTTATCCAAATCCAAGAGAGATGAGTTAAAAGTCATCAAAGATGAATTGGCAATTCTTAGTGATCATTTTTCGAGCAATATTGCTGCAGAAGATGATTTTTTAGAAGTAGATATAGCTGATATGGAGGGTTTATCAGCTGATTATAAAGAAGCACGTCAACAAAAGGAGGGTACTTACCAAATAGATTTGTCTTATCCTTCTTATGGACCCTTTATGAAATACAGTAAATCTGAAAGTGCACGTAAAGCACTTTTTATGAAGTATCAGAATAGGGCAGCTCCTGAAAATCTTGAGATATTACAACAGTTGTTAGAAAAAAGAAGAGAAATGTCTAATTTGCTTGGATACGAAAGTTATTCTGCTTACCTCTTGGCAGATAGAATGGCTCAGAATCCTGCAACTGTTTGGAAATTTGAGCAAAACCTTAAAGACGATTTACGTATAAAAACACAATTGGATATTGCTGAATTACAAGCTGCAAAAAAGTCAAATGGAGGGGGAGTGGATCAAATAAAGCCTTGGGAGCGAAGCTACTATTTAAATTTACTTCTTAAAGAAAAATATAAGCTTGATGCCGAGGAGGTGAAACAATATTTTGCCTTGGATAATGTGATTAAGGGACTTTTTGATCTTACCAAAAACTTGTTTGACCTCAAATATAAAGAAGTGCCTGAACCTAGCGTATGGCAGGAGGATGTCCGGATGTTTGAGGTGTATCAAGATGAAAAACTGAAAGGCATATTCTATCTAGATTTACATCCTAGAGCCAATAAGTACAATCATGCGGCTTGCTTTGGCATCATCAATGGTAGGTTAACTTCAAAAGGATACCAGATTCCCATGGCGAGCTTGGTTTGTAATTTTCCGGAGGCTACGAGTGAAAAACCTGCACTCATGCCACATGGAGAGGTAGAAACGTTGTTTCATGAATTTGGACATGTATTGCATCAAATGTTGACCACTACAGAATTGTATGCGCAGTCAGGAACCAATGTCGCGCGAGACTTTGTTGAGGCGCCTTCGCAGATTTTTGAAAACTGGGCTTGGAACTACGATGTTTTGAAAAGCTTTAGTAGACATTATCAGACTGGACAGGTACTTCCTAAGGCTTTATTTGATAAAATGCTTGCAGCTAAAAAAGTAGGCTCGGGCATGAGTGCCACTGGACAAGTATTTTTAGGCACTTATGACTTAACGCTTCATGATCGATTTGATCCTAATTCAGGAAAAACGACCACAGATATATTGCGCAGCGTTCATAATGAAGTATTACCTTATCCTTACCAAGAAGGTACTCATTTTCAAGCTGCATTTGGGCATCTAGATGGCTATGGATCTAGCTATTATGGTTATATGTGGTCATTAGTTTATGCTCAAGATATGTTTTCGGTATTTTCTGATAATGGAATTTTAGATCACAATACAGGATTACGCTACAGAGATATTATTTTGGCTAGAGGCAGTTCTGAAAAAGCCATAGACTTAGTTAAGGAGTTTTTGGGTAGAGCTCCTAACAATGAAGCGTTTTTGAAGGAGTTGGGATTAGCGCAGGCTGAATAACCCCATCCTGATAATGGTAATTAAAACCCACTCTTATAATACTACTTTTTTTTAGATAAATTCTTTTATACCTTTTTGCTATTATATTGATCTAATATAAAAATAGGTGAAATGCATCTAACGAAGATAAAACTATACTTAACTAACAGATAATTTTAAATCATTGGTTTGATAATGAACCATTAAAAGACAATTTTATGAAAAATTTTTTACTACTCCTGTTCTTTTTGATTTCTTCAAATCTCGCTTATACTCAAATTGATGCAGCTCCTAATAGAGCGCGCGGAGAAGGTCCTTTTAACCAACTCATTATTAGAGGGGCTACACTGATTAATGGCAATGGGGCACCTCCTACAGGACCGGTGGATGTAACGGTGGAGGATAATAAAATTGTCAGTATCCAAAATGTGGGTTATCCAGGGCTTGAAATCAAGGAGGAGAGAAGACCAAAATTAAAAAAAGGGGGTAAAGAAATAGATGCACAGGGTATGTATTTACTGCCTGGATTTATTGAAATGCACGGTCATATTTCATCTCAGCGATCTGGAAAGGCAGATTATGTTTATAAGTTATGGATGGCGCATGGCATTACGACAATCCGTGATCCTTCATGTGGTCAAGGTTTAGATTGGGTATTGTCCGAAAAAGAGCGAAGTATCAAAAATGAGATCACGGCACCAAGAATATTGGCTTATACAAGTTTTGGACAAGGGATGAAAAACGGGATTAATAGTCCCCAAGAAGCTATAGACTGGGTGAGAAATAATGCAGCTAAAGGTGCCGATGGTATCAAGTTTTTTGGTTCAAGACCTGATATATTTAAAGCAGCGCTTCATGAGAATAAAAAGCTTGGATTGAGATCGGCTTGCCATCATGCGCAAATGGATGTTGCGTTAATGAATGTACTTGAAACAGCACGTAATGGATTGACAACGATGGAGCATTGGTATGGATTACCAGAGGCCCTTTTTGATGATAGAACGGTGCAGAATTATCCATTAGATTATAATTATATGAA
This sequence comes from Flammeovirgaceae bacterium, assembly GCA_002691385.1. Taxonomy (GTDB): domain Bacteria; phylum Bacteroidota; class Bacteroidia; order Cytophagales; family Cyclobacteriaceae; genus UBA4465. The sequence goes on from NZHT01000030.1 coordinate 8,338, forward strand.
TGAAGGGGATCGATTTGAGGAAGCAGGAAAGTTGTGGCAGCAAGCGGCATTACCACACTCAAAAAAATGGAATGAAGTAATGGACGAACTCCTTTCATTAGATTTTACGATTGATGCTACTTTTGTGCCCTACAGTATTTTCAGAGATGTACATCGAGGTAGCAGTTTGCCTTGGCATAAAGACTATACGCGACCTGCACTTCTTGATTTTTTTTTACCGGCTAGGGATTCCCATGCCGCGGCTTATTATGATTGGGGGACGGAAAAAGAAACTCAATGGAAAGATAATTATAGGCTTTGGATGGCATTCGTCAATGAATATAAAAACAGGGGAGGTAGGGTGACCGCAGGAGCAGATTCGGGCTATATGTATAACTTATATGGCTTTGGTTATATTCAAGAATTAGAGTTGTTAAGAGAAGCAGGATTTCATCCTATGGAGGTCATTCAATCAGCTACCTTAAAGGCAGCAGAGGCCATTGGAATGGATCGACAGATAGGTACAATCGAAGTAGGAAAATATGCAGATATGATTTTAATGGATCAAAATCCATTAAAAAATCTTAAGTATTTATATGGAACTGGAGATATTAAGTTAAACAAGAACAATGAAGTAGTTCGTGTTGGAGGGGTTAATTATACCATTAAGGATGGGATCATTTATGATGCTAGAAAATTGCTTGAAGATGTGAAGAAAATTGTTGATGAAGAAAAGGAAGCGAAGCCTGATTGGGAAAGGTTACTCATGCAATCTATTGATCGTTAAATGTGTCTTCTTAAATATTAAACGTATCAATTATCTATTAGAAACCAGGACCTGGATCATGATTATTTTGAGATTCACAGTGTTGAGATAATCGGATATTAGGTTTTAGACAGGGATGCAGAATTTTTTTGAATCTAGACAATCTGTTAATTTGTTGGTGAGCAAAAAAAGATTATATCTTTTTTTCTTACTTTACTACCACAATCTATAAAATGCTTGCTGACCTTTCCTATATCAGTGATATGGAAGTGGCTAGGTACGAAGGTCTCGTTGGCAATTGAAAATGAATTTCATTGATGGTCATTAGTGATTTTTTTATTTCTGATAGCGTCATGTGATTGATCTAAATTTTTGTTGATTCAATTTTAGGATATTTGGTTTAAAAAGCAGGTATTATTAAAGTCATTTTGGAAAAGTTTAGTTTAATTTTTTTTATTCAAAAAACTTTATGAGATTTTTTTCCTTTTTAGATTAAAGCTCTTTTCTACGAATATAGACTTTCGATATTCCCTTTTTGTAGTGAATTTTGATAGGTTTAGAGACTGCTTAGTATGGTACTTAATAGAAGCCGCAATAAATAGGAATAGCAGAATTTAAGAAGGATTTTCAGGAAGAGATGAGTTTTAGACTGAAAATTTTCATTTTCTCAATGCATTTGTTATTTTTTTTTAAAAAATAGAGGGTTACCTTTTGAAAAAAAACCGTATAAAAAATGTTTATCTTACTTCTGTATTTTTAGTTGGCTTAAAGCTTTTTATAACAAAAAATGTAATAAGTGGATAAATGGCACAAAATTTGGACAAATTAGCCTAACTTAATTAGTGAAAATTAACATAAGATCGTATGAAAAAATTTAAAAACATATTATTTATTAGCGCATTGCTGTCAGTAACGATCTTCATGTCATGTACAGAAGATGATGACATTGATGACATTGACAATGGAGGAACTATTGCTAGTGACAGTACTGATGTTACCCTTGAAGCTCCTGGCTTTGTGATTCTTGGACAAGATACTTTTCCGTTGGGTTTAGGTGTCTTAGAATATTACGGGATCGAGGAAGAAGGAGATATTCCATTTTTGGGCTATACAAATGCAAATGGTGAGCGCTGCTTTGAATTACCATACAATACAGACATTTTGTTGCAGGGAGGTACCTACACAGTAGAACAACTTAATGCTTTTATGGAGGCAGAAAGTGAAGAAGAGTTTGATGCATTGGCAGAAGAATACGGTTCTGGAGAGGTAGTGGGAATTTTTTCTTGGTTGGATCATGATGAGGAGGAGATAACCAGTGGTGAGTATATTGGTGGTACACAGTTTTTTAATAAAAATTTTCCAAACTATGCAGTATCCTCTATCGAGGAATTGGATGAATTTATGGAAGGAAAGTATGAGGAAACTTATGGATCCGCATGTATGGAATGTGAAGAAAAATACCAAAATATGTGTGCTGGAGATGAAATGACTTTTGATATTTGGGATGAGGAAATAGGAGATTATGTTAAGATCACAGAAGTAATAACGGGAGAAAGACTATATGAGACTTACTTGTATTCTTATAATTGTAGATTAACGGGTGTTGATCGAACATGGATGGATGAGGTTTGTAGTACGGAAGGCTTGTCTTTTGGTAATTTGATTAACGAGTTTGAAATAGGTATGATTTCAGCTGATGATAACGGAGAAGTAACGACTCAATTTTATGATGTTGAGAATGTTACTTTAAACTTAGAAATCATTGGCGGTGGAGCTTATGCCATAAATGCTAGCGGAGATGCCCTGATGTACGATGAGGAAAATGATGAATATACTTCTGATCTTATGCCATTTACCATTAGCTATACGGGTAATCTATATCAAGAGGATTTTGAGGATGAGGGAGGTGCTGATGATGGAGATTATTTTGAAGAGTGTCTTACAGAGGAATTATCTACAACAGAGGGTTGGTGGGTTGATTCTGTATTGGTAATCTATCCAGATGTGAAAATTGATATGGCCTTATTGAATATTTGTGAGACAGGAGATTATCGAGATGAATATGTAATCGTTAAGATTTTAGATGGAAGTTATACAGATGAAGAAGGCTTGGAGATTGATTATTTCTGTGAAATTGTATTTGAAAACACAAAGCAAGAATTTATTTATAATGGTTGTGCAAATTGTGATTTTACAGATATTGACATAGATGAGGAGGGTTATTGGACGGCACATCTTGATTCTGCTTATCAAGATGCATCTATAGATCACATCGATTTGGTAGATTGTAGTGAATTATATCCAGAGGATCCGATTATGTTAAATATCTACCTCGATAATGGTTGCATTATCACCTTTGATGATGAAACAGAAACAATTTGGTCAGAGTATTGCCAAAACTGTTTAGCAACTGAAATTGAGGTAACAGAGCAGGGGTATTGGAGTGAATTTGTTTCAGAGGACGATATCATCATAAGTATTCATTTAGAAGAATGCGTATTTAGTGACAGACTGCCAGAAAGCTATCTTTATATAAATTTTGAAAGTGGTTGTTTATTAATTTTTGATGCTATAGAAGAGGTTTTGATTGCAGATTTTTGTTCAGAAGGCCCAGATGAGGAATATTGTAGTATTTCTGAAGTTTCAACTGATGAAATAGGCTATTGGTTGGATATTCTCAATGGGCCAGAATTTGATTCTACTTATATCATCGATCAAATGCTTGTTGAGACTTGTAGAAATGAATTTGAAGATCCAAAAGTGGATGGAAGGATTCTATTTCTCATTCATGCTGACAGCTCTGTGAGAGTTGTTCGTTTTGATGAAGGCAGTAAGGAGATTGAATTTGATAGTGAAGAAGATTCACTGGAGAACTGGAGTTTGATATCTTTGAATGACACACAGTGGTCATCAATAATTGCAGAAGAATACCCTGATCAGGTCGTAGAATCTGTATACAAAAATGTATATGAAGATGATTTTGAGTCATGGTTTGATATCTTTATCTTCTTTGAAGACAATTGTTTTGTGGTACTTGATGACAATGATGGCCATATTTGGTGGGATCAATGTAATGGTTGGCTTGATGAAGATGATGATTTTGATGATTCTGACGGTGATGGGGTAGACAATGGTCGAAAAGAGCAGCGAACTAAATCTCTCCTTCGAAAAACTATTTCTTCTACTGTTGCCAATTCAAAGCTCAAACAATTCGTCCCTCCAATTCGTGGGAAGAAAACCGACTTGGTCAAGAAGGGCGTCATTAGAAATAAAAATGATATCAACATATATTCTAAGCGCAATAATTCGAATATCAGAAAAGCGAAAAAACCACAATTTTCTTTTTTGAGATAAGGATAGAAAGAAGTAAATTTCAAAGAGCTGGTGAAAGATTTCTTTATCTATCACTGGCTTTTTTTGTTTTTATCAATCATTACGAAAGAGTTAAAACTTAATTATATTTTTTTGGCTTTAAGAGTCCTTTTTGGTGTGTGATTTTGATATGATTAAATCAAAAAGATGGAATATTGTATATCAATTTAATGATTAAGAAGTCTATGATTAGGAATAGATTGTGCTTAACATATTTGTTGATTTTCATTTCACTCAACAAAATTTCAAATTTATTTGTTAAATTGATTAGGTGAAGAAGTTTCACTTTTGAAAAGACATTTAAACAATACTTGCGAATTTGCTGTAGTAGGTTATGATAATTATAAAGCCCCTGTTTTGAATAAAACATCTAAACAATTAAGCCTAGATCATACCCTTTTTGCCTGGTCAAACCAAAAAGGATTGGATCCTATCCATGTTAAAAAAGCAAAAGGTGTTTATCTCTATGATGATCAAGGGAAACGTTATATAGATTTTTCTTCGCAGCTGATGAATGTTAATATTGGGCATGGTAGAGAAGAAATTTCCGAAGCGGTTAGATGTCAAATGGAGTCCTTAAGTTACGTTTGTCCATCTTTTACCACAGATTCACGTGGTTTGTTGGGAGAAAAATTGGCCTCGATTACTCCCCATCATCTGAATAAGACTTTTTTTACATTAGGTGGGGCAGAGTCAAATGAAAATGCTATTATTTTAGCAAGACTTTATTCTGGAAAGCATAAAATAATTACTCATTATAGGTCCTACCATGGAGCGACTTTGGGTGCGGTTAGCGCGGGAGGTGATCCAAGAAAAAACCAAATCGATAATCAGCAGGCACCAAATTTTATTCATATTGAAAATCCCTATTATTATAGATGTCCATGGTATTCATCTAGCTTTGAAGAATGCGGAGATCGTGCTATTAAAAATTTGGAAAGTTCGTTACTTTATGAAGGTCCTGATAATATTGCTGCTATTTTGTTAGAGGGTGAGTCGGGTACTTCAGGTTGTATTAAATATCCACCTTATTATCTTAATAAGGTGAGTGCACTTTGTAAAAAATTTGACATCTTATTGATTATTGATGAAGTCATGAGTGGTTTTTGTAGGACCGGTAAATGGTTCGGATATGAGCATCACGATATTCAACCTGATATTGTTAGTATGGCCAAGGGGATTACTTCGGGCTATATCCCATTGGGAGGTATTATAGTCTCAGATAAGATTGCGGATAGCTTTGCTGATAAGTTTTTACCCTTAGGGCTTACTTATAATTCTCATGCCGTTGCTTGTGCAGCTGCCTTGGCAGTATTAAATATTTGTGAAAAAGAACAATTAAATAGCAATGCCAAGCGGATGGGTTCTTATACTGATGCGTGCATGAGAAAGTTGATTGATAAACATCCTTCTATTGGTGATTGGAGAAATACAGGTATGTTGGGTTGCTTAGAATTAGTTAAAAATCGAGAAACTAAAGAGCCTATGGCATCTTTTAATGCACGCCCATCAGAAATGAGTATCATGAATAAAGTATTAGGGAAGCTTAGAGCATTGGGTATGTTTACTTACTCAAAATGGAATTATATTTTCGTTGCCCCCCCCCTAATTGCTAAAAAAGAAGAAATTGATGAAGGCCTCGATATTATTAGTAAAGCCTTGTTGATAGCTGATGAATATTGCTATTAAACCTAACCTATGGAAATAAAATTATTCATTTTAGCCATTTATTTTGGTCTCTTATTTTTTATTGGTTGGAAATCATCCAAAAAAGTCAATAATATTAAAGATTTCTTTGTTGGTGGCAAAAAGCTAGGCTTTTGGGTGACCGCTTTTTCCACCAGAGCAACTGGTGAATCTGCTTGGTTATTGTTGGGATTGACAGGACTAGGAGCCGTAGTTGGCATCAGCGCTTTTTGGGTTGTATTTGGAGAAGTATTAGGGGTAAGCATTGCCTGGATATTTATGGCCAAAAAATTTAAAGGCATTACTGATAAATACAATTCAATTACCATACCAGACTTTTTAGTAAGCCATTTCAAGTCCAAAACCAACCATTTGAGAGTTTTGGCGTCACTTTTTTTGTCTTTTTTTATCATTATTTACGTCAGTGCTCAGATTGATGCCACAGGATCTGCTTTTGAAGCTTTTTTGGGTTGGAATTATTTTTTGGGTGCTATTGTCGGTTATGGAATTGTTCTCTTTTATATCACATTTGGGGGGTTTATTGCTGTGGCATGGTCTGACTTCATTCAAGGGTCTTTGATGTTTTTGGCACTATGTACGTTACCCTTTATTGGTTTATTTTTTTTAAACCGTGAGCTGACTTTTTGGCAAAGTATAGCCCATATTGATCCAGGTTTAGTTTCTATTTGGGGGTTAGGTGGATTTAATTCGATCAATCTGGCGACTATCATCGGCTACT
>NZHT01000031.1 GCA_002691385.1 Flammeovirgaceae bacterium
TTATTGAGTATGGCGGAAGAAAATTAAACTGATTAATTCTTGTAAATTCAAAAGAAGTTATGATTTATTGGTCCATAGTTTTAATAATCATATTAATAATTTTGAGATTTTCCCCTGTAAAATCTTTGTTTTCCATAGATTTAACTAAATTAGAAATTACTTCCTCTACTCGTAAAGGGTTGAGTGCCATTTGTTCAAGAATCTCTGCTGAGACGTCTCCACTCACATTATCAGTAAGGGCAAGAGTTAATGGAGCAATCGCTATCTTATTATGACTAAGTACTAGTGCAGCACTCTTTCGTTTTTCACTACGTCTGGGACCTTCAAGACATTTAATTATAGATTCGATAGAACTTTCTTCTAACCCTATCTTTCCCAATGCTTTTATCGCCTCGCTAGATATTTCATCATTATTATTTGATATTTCTTTATTTATAACATCTAAAGCTTTGGCAGGTAATGGGTTAGTATTTGCTATTAATCCTAAAACTCTAATAAATTGCGATGTTGCTTTTAGAGATTGGAGTTCTACAGATGTTTGGAAAGAACTGACGATTACCCCAATAAGGCTTACTTGGTGTGACTGCGAATCATCTTGTTTTAAAAGCTCTATTGAAGTAGCAAGATTGGATAGGGTGTTTCCTTTGGAGTGTAAGGTATAATCTGCATCTGTTGTTGTAATTCTATCACTTGCTTTCCATTCCTTTTTTACTATATTTTTAAGAGGTAAGGAGGCAATTTTAAAAAAAGAAGATTTGGAAGCACTTCGTATTTTAGAATCTTCATGGTACATGTACATCCATAGTATTTCTCCTAATATTTCATTAGAAACATTCATAATCTTAGCTATTGCTAAACCCATTCGAACAAGAACTTCTTGATCACTCTTAAGAAATCTTTGTAAATCATCTGAAGAAATCTCTTTCATTCGATTACCCCTTTTAGCATTGATGAACCCAGCAGAACCATGCCTTTGTCACTGTTTTTCAAAAACTTCATTATTTTCTCAGAATCGCTAATATCATCTCCTTTTATCTTAAGCACAGCAATTGCTGAACTTTTTGTCAAATTTAGATTATCTCTATCAAATGCTTTGACTAGTGGTCTAACTGCACGTTCATCACCAATCTTTCCTAATGCTAATGATGCAGCTTTAGCTTGAGATATACTAGTGTTTTCAAGTATTTTTATAAGTGGTTTTACAGCTTTCAAATCGCCTATTTCTCCCAAAATACCTATAGCAAAATTACAATATTTTTCATTTTTTAAAAGGCTAAGGAAAAATTTCGTATGTGATGACTGAATTATATTTCTTTTTGACAAGGTTATTAACGATTTTTCTAGAACTTTTATTTGATCATCAGTCTGCCATCCCGCCACACGTTTGACTTTTTTGAATACAGCTATCAATGGCTCTACTACACTTTCATCTCCTATTTTACCGAGTGTTTCTACGGATGCAATCTCTATTCCTGGTCGATTTATTTTATCCTCCAGCATTTTTATAAGTAATTTAATCGTATTATTATATTCATTTGAATCCTTAAATTTTGCAGGTGGAATTTTAACAAATACCCTAGCTGCACCTCTACGAGATTTGGCTGCTGGACTTAGGTAGGGATCTCCCGGCCAATTTCCAAGGGCCATTTTGGGCGTAATTTCTAACTGTTTAATCAAAGGTTCTATTATATTGGATTCACCAAATTTAATTAATGCTTTTGCGATAGAATCACTATTCCAATCATCCAAACATTTGATAAGTGGAACTATGGCGCGTTTGTCTCCGATCTTGCCTAATCCTTCTGCAGCTTTAAAGCGGAGATCTCTATCATTAAGAGCTAAAATTAAGGGCTTTACTGCTTTAGTCGTACCCATCTTTCCCAATAATTTTGTAGCTCCATCTTTCCTCATACGCCATTGAGAGGAAAGATTTCCATGTCTACCAACTGGCGGATCTTTCTCAATAATTTCTTGAAGCTTATCAAAAGGTCTGGCCTCTTGCAAACCCAAATAATACAAATCAACATCAATAATTTCTAGTTTTTCTGGATCAACTAAGCGTGATGTGTTTTTCCATTCCTTAAGTTTCTCCCTAATATTACGAGGGGCTTCTTTATTTAGAAGAACTGCCGATTGTTTTCTTATATTAGCATCTGTATCCCAAAGGTTTAATCCAACTATTTTGCCTAAAACACTATCTGGCAGTCCTGCAGCTTTAGCCATAGATAATCCCATCATCCTCATTGCTGAATCTTTTGCATCTAAAAATTTTAATAAATCCTTGGAAGTCTCATTTGTTTTATTCTTATTTGTTTTATGACCTAATTTCTTTAGAGCTGCACTTACTGCGCCTTGAGTATCCCATTCCTCTACATCTATTATCTTAGAAAGGGGAATTATAGCTTGTTTATCTCCAATTTCTCCTAACGCTCGCGCCACATACTTCCGAATTTTTACATCTTCTAGAGCCTTTATAAGTTGAGGAACTGCAGGCTTTCCTAATTTTTCAAGGGAATCGAGTGCTGTCTGACGAACTACTTTATCACTATCTCCAAGTAATTTGACTAATGGCTCAACTGTCTTTGCATTACCAACAATGCCCAATGCCTCTGCAGCAATCTGACGTACACTTTTATCGGAACTACTCAAAAAATCGATAATTATTGCGTGAGACCACTGATAATCGGACTTTGCAGCCATTAAATTCGTAAACACTATGTTTATTTATAATTCACATTTAGGGAACTAATGGATGAAGAAGAGATGATGATGTGGGCAAATGACTTTGTCGAAGATGGTGAAAGAGATGAAATGTTTACCGAAAGAGGAGGTGGTGGATGTTTCATAGCAACTGCTGCTTTTGGAACGCCATTTGCTAAAGAAATTAACGTACTTCGTAATTGGAGGGATGATTGGCTTCTAAAGAATAAAATGGGAATTGTATTTGTTCAATTATATTATAAAATCAGCCCACCTATCGCAAATAAAATTAGAATATCAAATACGAAAAGATCTTTGACACGTAAATTACTGACTCCTTTTATCAAAATACTTTCTGGGAAATATAAATAATTTATATGACCTCATGGTTAGTAGGTTTATGACTGATAAGATTCATTATGAAATGACAGGGTCTCCAAGAAAATCGGGATACAGTACGAAGGAGGAACTAATAAAATATCTAGAAGGTTTCGGATATGTCAAAGATGACATGTCTGGTGAGGGATATGGATCCTCACCTGAAGATGTTTGTGAATTACTACTTACTGATTCGTATGATTCAAAAAGTAGCAAAATGTACAAAGCCGAAAAACTTGGAATCAGAATTGTAACATATAAAGAATTGCTGAACAGTCCTGCAATTCTCAACCTGAAGGAACTCAAATAATTGTTTATTTTCCACTGTGCAGATACACATTTAGGCTATCGAACCTTTAACAAAACTGTCCCTATTGAAGAAAGAAATGCCGGCTTAAACCAAAGAGAAGCAGATGTTTATGATGCGTGGGATAAACTAGTAGATGAAGCTATTGAAAAAAAACCAGATATTTTTATACATGCTGGAGATTTTTTTGATAGAGTTAGTCCATCTAACAGGGCTATTGTTAGAGCTAGAGAAGGACTTTACAGACTTTCTGAAGCTGGAATCAAATCTGTAATTCTAGCAGGTAACCATGAAACTCCAAGACTAACTGAAACGGGACATGTTTTTTCCTTACTTGAAAGAATTCCTAACATCACCATTATGTATAGTGGAAAACCTGAAACTAAACCAATCGGAGATGTTTTGGTAACTGGTGTAGCACATTCATCTACTTTAGCTGAACAAGTAAGTAATGCAACTCCTGATTCTAACTACAAATACAACATACTTGTAACACATGGTTCAGTTACAGGCACAGGCATTGGAGTATTCGAAAATAATGAATTAAATCAAACTACATTGCCTATTGAATTGTTCAATAAAGACTGGGACTATATTGCATTAGGACACTACCATAATTACACTGAATTAAAAAATAACATGTGCTATTGTAGTTCTCCTGAAAGGCTTTCAATTTCAGAAGCAGGACATCCAAAAGGATATGTCTTAGCTGAGTTGCCAGGTCCTAAATTCGAACATAAGGAAATAGAAGCCAGAGAATATGTAGAACTTGAATATGATGCTAAAACACACGGGCATGAAAGTCTGACTGACAAATTAATGGAGAAAGTTAAATTCTCAGAACCAGATGGTAAGATTTTAAGGTTAAGAATCAAAAATCTTTCAAAAGAACTTTGGGCGACTGTCGATAGAAAGGCATTGCAAAACACCGCAAAGCAATCTATTAATCTTGCTATTGAACCTGAATTGATATCGAGCAATATGATTGCAGTATCTAATTCTGAAATAGGACCTTTACCAGAAGAATTTCAAAAATATCTTGAAGAGGTACCCATTGAAGATATAAGTGAAAAAGAAAAACAATTCATACTTGAAAAGGCTCAAGAGGTGCTATTTTGAGAGTGCGCTCGCTTTCAATCAAAAATTACCGCAGCATAAAAGAACTATATGTTGATTTTCCAGAATCTGGATTAATTGGAATCGTAGGGCACAATGGTGCTGGTAAATCATCACTACTTGAATCAATTGGATGGGCATTATATGGCACACAAGCTATACGAGGAAAAGCAGATGGGCTAACAACTATAGGTGCTAAAGGTAAATGTAAAGTCATCATGGAATTTGATCACGGCGAATATGGTCCCTATATTGTAGAAAGGACATTGAAAGACGCTAAATTGAAGGTGGGAGGAAAAGAAATTGCGATTATGACTAGTGGAGTGAACTCGAAAATTGAAAAATTACTGAATATGGATTATCGAGCATTTTACACAAGTATATTCACAAAACAAGGTGGATTAAGTAGTTTCACAGATATGACTGCCAGTCAAAGACAAGAAACTGTAGAGAGATTATTAGAAGTTTCAAAAGTGAAGAATGCAAGAATAAATATTGGCACTGAAGCAAGAGCTTTAGAGAATCAATTACATGGAAAAAGAGTAGCCATCGAAAATGAGGATGAGATTATAGATAAAATAGCTGAACTAAAACAAATCCTTTCTCAATTGGTAGATACTGAAAAAGATCTAGAAAAAATCAAAATTGAATCTGAAGAAAATAAATTGCAAATAGATAAAGAATTTAAATTGGAACAAACTAAAATGAAATCGTTTCAAATTCAGAAAGAAAAATTATTAACTGTAGAAGGTCAACTGAAAATTTTCGAAACTGAACTAAGTAATACAAATTTCAATATAACTGAAATCGGAAATAAGATAGAACTGGCAAAAAGAAGAACCGATGAATTAAAAAATATTGTAACCAACGATGTGAGCAAAGAGTTGAAGAGCAAACAAGAAGAAATGGATAAAATTATAACGAAAATAGAAGAAAATTCAAACCGATTAAATAAAATGAATCAAGAAAGTGCAATAGAAGAATCGCGGATTGAAGATAAGCGGAAACACATATTAAAAATCCAGAAATTGGGACCTGATAGCGAATGTCCTGTGTGTTTAAGATCGTTAGGTGAGCACGGGCCTAAAGTTGTTGATGATCTAGAAAAAGAAATCAAAAACATCGAAAAGCAAATAAAAAATGACAAAATTAAAGAAACAAAGGAAAAAATAGAAAAATTAACTGAAAATAAAAAACAATTGGAAGAAGAAACCAAGAAATTAAACTACAAAAATCAAGAAAAACAAAACGCTGAAATTGAATTGAAAACTTTAGGTCTAGATAATCTAGAATCTGAACAAGAAAAGATGGATAACTGGGCTAAAGAGAAAATTAGTGAAATTAAATCTCAAGAAAATTTAGTGAAGGAAGCAGAAACTGAACTGGGGAAAATTGGATTTGATGAACAAAAATATGACACTATTAGGAATAATTGGGATAAAGTAGGAGACAATTACACACTGAGTATAAAAGATTTAGAAAGGCACAGAACAAGTGTAACAAAGGTATCTGAAAATCTCAAAAATCAAGAACTGAACATACAACAAATTACAAAAATTAAATCTGAAATTAAGGATGAGGAACGTAAATTAATATTATTGAGGACTTTAGAAGAACGGCTTAAAGGATTTAGAACATTTCTAACTGGCAGAATAGCTCCAGTTTTACAAAATCGTACTGGTGAAAGACTAAGTCAAATAACTCAAGCACGCTATAACTCAGTTCATGTTGATCGTAATGATTACAGTATACAAGTCATGGATGGAACACAATTATATCCTCTTGAACGATTCTCAGGTGGAGAAGTTGATGCTTTCAACTTAGCTTTTAGACTAAGTATATCTGACGTCATAACTGAGAGAATTAGCCCAGAAGCTCGACTTGGAATGGTCGTATTGGATGAAGTTCTTGGTTCTCAAGATTATCAAAGGCAGACTAGTATTTTGCAAGGCCTTGAAAATTTAGCTAAGAACATAGGACAAGTAATGATGGTTACGCACATTGAAGGAATTAAAGATCAATTACAGCATGTATGGTCTGTAAATTTGGATGTTGAAAAAGGTACACAGGTAAAAATACTGTAGTTACGTAAATAAAAACGGAATTGACATCTTTATGTTTATTTTAACAGAACACAAGCATAAAATATACCCGAAAAAGTGAAAAAAGATAAATTCCAAAGAATAGAAAGAAATATTAAAACCTAATTTGATAGATAGTTATGACTTTAACAACACTTGAAGATTATGTTAAAAGAGAAATTTTCAAAAGTGACAAAGAACTGTTCGACTTTTGCCCTGCATGTGATGAAACTGGAAATACTATTGAGGCTTTAATGAAGGGTTTGTTTCAAGAAGCAAAAAAATTGCAAAAAGAAAGAGATGATATACTAAGAATAAATCGTTCAATTGCTAAAAGTATAACTGAATTGAAAGAGGTTGTGAATAATATTGGAAGCCTAGTCTAGGCATTAGACACTTTCTTTATTATACCTCATTCAAGAGATGAATATGGCAAAAATAGTTGACCTTGTCAATGTAAAAAAATCTTATGGAGACACTCCCGTCCTAACAAGCATTAATTTTTCGATCGAAAAAGGCCAATTGGTGGTACTTCTTGGACCATCAGGAAGTGGAAAGACAACTTTATTGAACATTATTGCAGGCATAGATAATGCAGATAATGGAGAAGTCCGTATTTCCAATAATGAATTAACCCAAATGAATGATTTAGAACTAACGGAATATAGAAGAGATACTGTAGGATATGTTTTCCAATTCTATAATCTATTACCTAATTTAACCGTTTTAGAAAATGCAGCCTTAGGATTAGAATTAAAAGGAGAAAAAATAGATCATGCTAAAGTTATTTTAGAAAAAATAGGCCTTGGAGACAAATCGGAAAGGTTCCCGGCACAACTATCGGGAGGTGAGCAGCAGAGAGTTGCGATAGCTCGTGCAATGGCAAAGAATCCAATGCTAATAGTTGCAGACGAACCTACTGGAAACTTAGACAAAAATAATTCAGAATCTGTCAGAAAACTTTTTAAAAATATTTCAAAAGAAGCTACCATTATCATAGCTACTCACGATAATGATTACTTAGAAATTGCTGATAAAGCATACGAACTGGATGAAGGAAAATTAGAAGAGATTAAATGAATATTATATTTAATAAGTTCAAAAGAGACCTATACTCTGAATTGCCTAAAATTGCGGTTTCTATTTTAATAATTTCAATGGGTATTGGAGGATTCATTACCTTTTTTCAAGTATCAGATAATATCAAAAATACTGTTGATTCACAATATGATGAATTGAATTTGGGCGATGCCTGGATAAATTTACAACCAATACCAATTCCTACCCCTGAAGATTTGATTGAGTATAGCCGTAATCCTGAAGTGCAAGGAATTGATGAAGTGATTTCTCAAATCGAAGTTATGCAACCAAGGTTACACCTATATGGGAAGTCTGAAGGAGAGAATGGTCAAATTATTATTGAAATTTTGGGGTTGCCTCAGGAACAACAAATAAATAAATTAAGAATTATAGATGGAGAAGGGCTATCTGCAAATGCAGCAGAAGGAAACGTTCCAGTAGTAATTGAATCTCGATTTGAAAAATATCACGGATATGGTTTGGGCGATACATTTAATCTAACTATTGTAAAAATTAACCAAGATACTATTGAATTCGAAACAATTAATGTGACTGCTGAAGTAGTGGGAGTAGCTGTATCTGCTGAATATTTTATAATAACTGGCAATCAAGGAGTATTCGTTCCCCGACAATCTACTATCGGAGTTATGTTCGTTGATCTAATAACTCTCCAAAATGTAACTGGTTTTGACGGAATGATAAATCAAGTAAGTATTGTTTCGGATAACAGTGTGGATCAACTCTTTGATGATACACCATTAGAAAATGTAATAATTTCATCGTATTCTAAAGAAAATATGGAATCTTATATGATTCTGAATAATGATCAAAAAGGAGTAAAACAGGTAACTCCTAAATTAGCAGGAATATGGCTTATTATTGCTGGATGTACAATCTCTCTGAACTTATACCGAATTATTCAATCGCAAAAAAAACAAATTGGAGTAATGCGAGCCACAGGAA
>NZHT01000032.1 GCA_002691385.1 Flammeovirgaceae bacterium
ATTTATTTTATTGATGATTTGATGGATGATTATTTTTTGAAAATTTATAATGAACGTAATTTTTACTTGAGTAGATAAATATTTCAAATGATAAAGTTTCTTCTCATTTTAAGCTTCATAGCCTATCTTACTTATAAGCTAGGTGGTTTTCTATTTAAAATATTATTTGTTGGAGCTACACAGTCTAAACGGGCATCAAATACAAGGGGTGGACGCAAGTATTCCGTGCCAGATAGTAATGTCAGCATTGAACATATGCCAAAAAAATCAGAAGGTTTTAAGGGGGGTGATTACATTGATTACGAAGAAGTTAAGTAATAGAAATTACTCAAATGAATATCCTCCTAAATGGCAACATATATTTTTGCATACTTTTTAATATAAATTTGTTCTTCATTTCAATTTATTATGGCGTGGTTTAACAGAAAAGACAAGGGTATACACACCTCTACAAAGGATAAAAAGGACGCACCTAATGGTCTTTGGTACAAGACTCCTAATGGTCACATCATTCACATGCGTGAACTTAAAAAAAACGCCTATGTCTGTCCGGAAGACGATTATCATGTAAAAATCGGATCGAAGGAATATTTTGAAATACTATTTGATAACAATACATTTGAAGAGATGGATTCGTCAATGTCGGCAGCAGATCCTCTGAACTTCAAGGACAAAAAAAAGTATTTAGATCGCATAGCTGATAGCCAAAAGAGGACAGGTTTAAAAGATGCCGTAAGAACAGCACATGGTATGAGCAATGGAAATCCAATTGTCATTGCCTGTATGGATTTTAGCTTCATAGGGGGTTCGATGGGAGCGGTAGTTGGAGAAAAAATTTCTCGAGCTATAGATTATTCTTATCAAAACAATATACCTATCCTTATTATATCCAAATCGGGTGGGGCAAGGATGATGGAGGCTGGAATTTCTTTGATGCAATTGGCAAAAATTTCAAGCAAGTTAACCTTGCTTGAGCAGAAAAAAATACCTTATATTTCATTGTTAACTGATCCAACCACAGGTGGTGTAACGGCTTCATTTGCCATGTTGGGGGATTTTAATATTGCAGAGCCCGGAGCACTTATCGGATTTGCGGGTCCTAGAATTATTAGAGAAACCATTGGTAAAGACCTTCCTAAAGGATTTCAGCGTTCCGAGTTTGTATTAGATCATGGATTTTTAGATTTTATTGTGGATCGTCGACAGCTCAAAAATAAGCTTTCAACACTTTTAAGATTGATTTTTAATGTATCATGAAGAAATGTGTGGGTGTAAGTTTTAAGGTTAAATGCGCTAAGCGTTTACGGATATCTTTTATATTTGTGTTTTAAAAACAAATTCTTTTTTTTTAGATGACAGCTATAGTTTTAACTTCAATTTTTGCCTTTACTGCAGTGATCTTACTGTTGGTTTTCGTGCTGCTTTTCGCACAGTCGAAATTGGTTCAATCAGGTCCGGTGAATTTAATTATTAATGGGGATAATGAACATCCGGTGGTAACCTCGGCTGGAACTTCATTGTTGAGTTCGTTGAGCTCTCAAAAAATATTTTTACCGTCTGCATGTGGAGGAGGGGGAACTTGTGCGATGTGTAAATGCCAAGTTCTTGATGGAGGAGGAGATGTTTTACCTACAGAGATAGGTCACTTATCTAGAAGTGAGCAAAAAGAGAATGTACGTTTGGCCTGTCAGGTAAAGGTCAAAGGGGATATGAATATCAAAATTCCTGAGGAAATATTCGGGATTAAAAAATGGGAGGCAACTGTAGTTAGAAATCATAATGTTGCCTCTTTTATCAAAGAGTTTGTAGTGCAATTACCCGAAGATATGGATTATCGACCTGGGGGATACATTCAGATAGAAATTCCTGAATGTGAAATAGATTTCAAAGACATTAATATTGATGCTCATCCAGAAGAGCATGACGAGGTTGACAAGTTTAAATTAGAATGGGACAAGTTTGGTTTATGGAATCTTAAAATGAAGAATGATGAGGTGATCACGCGGGCTTACTCAATGGCATCCTACCCTGCCGAGGGGCGTGAAATTATGCTCAATGTACGCATTGCTACGCCTCCATTTGACCGAGCAAAAAATGGATGGATGTCTGTCAATCCAGGAATTGCTTCTTCCTACATATTTTCAAAAAAAGCAGGTGATAAAGTGACCATTTCAGGTCCTTATGGAGAGTTTTTTATTAATGAAACAGAGGCCGAGATGCTTTATGTTGGGGGAGGTGCAGGAATGGCTCCGATGAGATCTCATCTCTATCACTTGTTCAAAACTTTAAAGACGGGTAGAAAAGTAACCTATTGGTATGGAGGAAGATCAAAACGTGAATTGTTTTATCTAGACCATTTTTATCGTTTGGAAAAACAGTTTGATAACTTTAAATTTTTCATTGTTTTGTCAGAGCCGCAAGAAGTTGATAATTGGAAATTGAAAAAAGATGTTCAGGATCAAGAAGGAGATGGATTTTTAGGATTTGTACATAAAGCAGTTATTGATGAATATTTATCTAAACATGATTCTCCCGAAGACATTGAACTTTATTTCTGCGGCCCTCCTTTGATGAATGTAGCGGTTCAAAAAATGGGTGAAGACTTTGGAATTCCGGATGAGAATATCCGATTTGACGATTTTGGAGGTTAAAGATTGAAAAAAATTATCAATTAAGATAAGGGGAATAAAAAATTTTCCTTTTTTTGTTTTAAATATTCTTCATGGATTTAAAACTTTTTTTTGACCCTGTCGAGGAATCTATTATAGATTCAGCACTCAGTCCGAGTGCATTTCAAAACATTGCATATCTACATACAGTTAAAAAAATAAATTTGAAGGGGATTCGCGTGGCTCTAATAGGATTAAGCGAAGGCAGAAGTCACATGATAGATCACGATCTCTCTCAGGTTCCTAATCGCATAAGAAAGGCCCTTTATCCGTTTACCATGAGATTAGATCATGATGGTATATTAGATTTAGGCGATTTGAGAAAAGGTCCTTCTTTTGAAGAAACCAATTTAAGACTCAAGGAGGTTTGCGAATATTTAATAAGTCAAGAAATATTACCTATTATTTTAGGAGGGCTTCAGAATATGACTGTTGGTCAATATTTAAGTTATGAGTCCACAGGTAAATTACTTACACTCCTAAGCATTGATGCTAAATTAGATTTAGAAGAATCTGAAAATCCAATAGATTCGTATCTAGGAACCATATTTAAGCATAATCCTAATTATTTATTCAATTATATCCATCTGGGTTATCAATCTTATTTCTTAAAGGGAAGTAAATTAAATATGCTAGAAACCTTGGGTTTTGATGCCTATCGATTAGGTGAATTTAAGGACAATATAAAAGAGACGGAACCCATAATTCGAGATGCAGATCTTATTTCATTTGATTTATCGGCTCTTCAGAGTATTTATTGTCCAGATACAACGAATTCCAATGTCTTTGGCTTTTCAGGAGAGGAAGCTTGTCAATTGTGTTGGTATGCAGGTTTAAATAATAAACTAAGTTCTATTGGTTTTTACAATATGACTGCAGAATTGGATGAGGACACTAAAACAGCACAAGTAGTGGCTACGATGGTTTGGTACTTTATTGATGGGGTTTTCAATAGGAAGGGGGATCAATATTTTAAATCGAGTGACTATCTTGTTTACGAAGTAACGCTTAATGGAGGTTTAGAAAATATACGATTCTTCAAGAGCAAGTTGTCAGAAAAATGGTGGATGGAAATAGTGGAAACCAATCACAAAAGTGTTTTCTTAAGAAATAAAATGATCCCTTGTAATTATAATGATTATAAAATGGCACTCAATGGCGAGTTCCCGGAGCGCTGGATAAAGGCCCAGTCAAAATAGGAGATTCATGTCAAAGATTTTTCTTAAGGTCGTAGAAGGCATAGATTACAATTAATCCCTCGATCAATAGTATTAGGTGAGTTGAAAAGAATTTTTCTTCGCAGATAGAATTTTTTTCTTTAATTCATTGATTATTGTGATGGCTAAATCGGGTTCAATATCTTTTATTAATTTACGATATACAGATGGAAAAGATTGTTCTTCATTGTATATTTTTTTAGCAACTTTACGATATTGGCGATTTATTAAGTTAGGATTTTTCATAAGACTATCTTAGCTCCTTATCATAACTAATATAGTGCGAGTCCTGAAAAAAAAATTCAAAAAACCAAGTAATTTATCCACATTTTTCTCGAGCTAAGATGTGGATAATTCATTAAATTACAATGAAACAAGAGGTTACAAACATATACTTAAAGTGAAATTGAGTGAATTTATTTTACATATTTTCATATAGTTTTAAATACATAGCTTCTATTTTGATCCTAATTCAAGACCGTGTGAACCTGATGTGTTTAGAGATAAGAAAAGTCATGCCAATAAATTAAAAAGTGGTCTTGAACTTAAAGTAATGAAAAAAAGTAGCATTTTACCTGATTGGTTTTAGACACGCAGGACTTAAAATAGAGTTGTTAAATATTTTAATAGAAACTTGTAAAAAGTCAGCTGAATTAGCTGACTTTTTTTAGTGAACCCGGCAGGATTCAAACCTGCAACCTCTAGAGCCGTAATCTAGTGCACTATTCAGTTATGCTACGGGTCCTTGTTGTCAAGTTCCTCAGTTAAGAACAATAAACTTTGACGAAAATAGTTAATTTGTCAAATAAACGCACGTTAAACTTAGAGATTTAAAATTGCGCTTATCTTTGCGCTTGTTTCATTAGGTGTTTTTATAAGGCTTAAGTTGTATGAACAAATTAATTAAAATTGAAATGGTAAAAATATTTGGTTTAATCATATTATGTTTCACCTATTTTTTTGGGTTTGCACAAGAGGAAAAAAGACTTCAGCAGCCAGATATACCTGGAGATATAATGTTGGATTTGGGATTTAATTCATTGATTAATAACAGTGAATCAATTAATACAAAATTATTTCCTTCACGCTCTTTTGGTATTTATTATCTGTTGAACCGCAAATTAAGTGATCAGTTTATTTTTAATTCAGCCATAGGGTTGACATTTGAAAAAATTGGATTTGCAGATCGTGCTAATTATCAAGTAGATGATTTGAAAATTATTTCATGGGATACGTTGGGAGTTGGAGAATTGAAAAGTAATATATTGGCCATTAACTATCTAGAATTACCTTTGGAATTTCGATTTTACCCTAGTCGAACAGTAGATGGAGAAGGTTTATTTGTAAGTATTGGAGGGATATTAGGACTCAAAATAGCTGCCAAAACCAAAATAAAGTACAAATTAGATGGTTCCAAGTTTAAAGAGACGAATACAGGTAATTTTGGGTTGTCTGATTTTAGATATGGCATGGTAGCTCGTGTGGGCTTCAAGAAAGTAAATGCTTTTGTGAAGTATTATATGTCCGATATTTGGCGTGAAGCCCCTGTTGTTCAGGTAACACCCAGTCAATTTACCTTTGGAATTAATTTGACTGGATTTTAATTAAAAAATTAAAAATCTGGAATATCGAGTTATATACAGTCTGTAATTGTCACATAGTCTTTTTTAAAAAACTTAGAATCTAAAGCTAGTTGATCTGTCATAGTTCCTTTCTCAGTCGAGCAACGGGAATATCTAATTGTTCTCGGTATTTGGCTACAGTCCTACGTGCAATGTTATAGCCTTCTTTTTTTAATAATTTTTCAATTTTGTCATCAGACAAAGGTTTAATTTTGTTTTCCTCATCAATCAATGTCCGCAACTTGTTCTTGACTTCTCTACTACTTACATCTTCACCTGATTGGGTTGATATACCTTCTGAGAAGAAATGTTTAAGTGGGTAAATCCCGAAGTCAGTTTGGATGGATTTACTACTGGCTACTCTTGATACTGTACTGATATCCATTCCGATTCTTTCAGCTATGTCTTTTAGAATCATGGGTTTTAATTTAGTTTCATCCCCTTCTTGAAAATAATCACTTTGGATATTTATTATGGCTTGCATGGTATTCAACAGGGTAGTCTGACGTTGCTTAATGGCATCTATAAACCATCTTGCGGCATCTAGTTTCTGTTTAATGAAAGAGACCGTTTCACGAAGTTTTTTATCCTTTTTTTTACTGCTATGGTAAGTATCAAACATCTCAGAATAAGATCGACTGATCCTTAATTCAGGAGCATTTTTCGCATTTAAAGTGAGTTCTAGTGAACCATTGTTGTTTTTTAAGATAAAATCAGGCATTAAAAACTGTATTTTCCCGTCTTCATCTCCTGCTCCTCCAGGTTTTGGGTTGAGGCGGGTAATAATGCCAATGGCATTTTTTAATTCTGCACTAGAAATGCCCAGTTTTTGTTCTATTTTTTCATAATGCTTTTTGGAAAATTCATTAAAGCATACCTTAAGTAACTGGTAGGCTAAATTATTTTGATCTTCCTCAAGATCTCTTCTTTCCAACTGAAGCATCAAACAACTTTGCAAACTTTGTGCCCCTATTCCTGCAGGTTCAAAAGTTTGAATCTTTTTGAGTATTTTACTTAATTCAAATTTATCTGTTTCAATGCCTTGAGAAAAAGCAAGATCATTCACGATGGCATCCAAATCTCTTCTAAGATATCCATCTGAATCGATACTACCCAAAAGTTGTTTTCCTAAAACATGTTGATGCTCATTGAGTTTAAGAAAGCCGAGTTGTGTCAATAATTGTTCGTGAAGGGTAGTGCCGATGCTAATGGGATATTCTTTTTCTTGATTTAGGGAGTTGCTTTCATTTCCTGCCATTTTGTATCCTGTATAGTCGTCATGAAGATAATCTCCTGTGCTATTGTCAGATTCCTCTTTTTCTTCAAATGAATCTTTAGGTTCATCATCTGACAATGGCGCATCACCTTCTTCTAAGGCAGGATTTATTTCTAACTCATCCTCAATTCGGGCATCAAGTTCAGCCGTAGGTACTTGTAACAGTTTAATAAACTGAATTTGTTGTGGCGATAATTTTTGCTGTAAAGACTGAGAAAGAATGAGTTTTTGCATAATAAGCTATCTGAATTCAAAATTATCTAAATTATATAATTATTTAAGTTAAAATAAGTAAGATTATGACATTATTAGTTATCTAATTTCTTTGGTAAAAAGTAATTAGGGTTTAGTTTATGTTTAATAAAAGTCATCTATTCTTTATTTATTTTCATCATTCCATTTATTTGTAGTTTTTTTGCTAAATACAATAGATTAAATTATCGTGGAGAATCAAAAAAGAATAAAAGTTAAAGCTTTACTAGGTTTAAAATCATTCAGTGATGAAATTCTTGTCAAAGGATGGGTGCGGACAAAAAGAGAAAGTAAAAATGCGGTCTTCATAGCCATGAATGATGGCTCTACGGTACACAATATTCAAGTAGTGGTAAATCCTGAGCTTTTCAGAGAACAGCTACTTAAGCGGGTTACCACTGGGGCAAGTATTGCAGTTACAGGTCTATGGGTGGCTTCGCTTGGCTCAGGTCAGACCAAAGAGTTACAAGCCAAAACATTAAAAGTATTGGGTGATGCTAATCCAGATTCTTACCCTTTGCAACCTAAGCGGCATAGTTTAGAGTTTCTCAGAGAGATGGCACATCTCCGGCCTAGAACAAATACGATGGCTGCGATTTTACGGGTTAGGCATACGGCTGCATTTGCTATCCATCAGTTTTTTAATGATAAGGGTTTTTTTTATTTTAACAGTCCTTTATTAACCACCTCGGATGCTGAAGGTGCAGGTGAGACCTTTAAGGTGACAACTTTAAATCTTGAAAAAATTCCTTTGGATGAGCTTGGAAAGGTAGATTATCGAAAAGATTTTTTTGAAAAAGAAACTAATTTAACCGTTTCTGGTCAATTAGAGGGGGAATTAGCGGCATTGGCGTTATCTGAAATTTATACTTTTGGTCCTACTTTTCGCGCTGAAAATTCTAATACTAAGAGACATTTGGCAGAGTTTTGGATGGTTGAACCTGAGATGGCTTTTTATGATCTCAAGGATAGCATGGATCTTGCTGAAGAAATGTTAAAATATTTAGTGCAATATACAATTGATCACTGCCTAGATGACCTAACTTTTTTAGAAAAAAGAGAGATTGAAGAGCAAAAAAATATGCCCGTTGCCGAGCGAAGCGAGCAGTCACTTTTAGATCGTTTGCAATTTGTTTTAGCAAGTAATTTTAAAAGAATTTCTTATACTGAAGCCTTTCAAATTCTTAGAAATTCAAAGCCTAATAAAAAGAGAAAATTTCAATTTCTTGTAGATAATTGGGGAGTTGATTTACAATCTGAGCATGAAAGATTTTTGGTAGAGAAGCATTTTAAAAAGCCGGTCATTATATATGATTATCCAAAGGATATTAAGTCTTTTTATATGCGCTTGAATGATGATAATAAGACCGTAGGGGCCATGGATGTTTTGTTTCCACGGATTGGCGAAATCATAGGTGGTTCGCAGCGTGAAGAGCGTTTGGATCTGTTAACTAAGCGTATGAAAGAAAAGCGGATACCCTCAGTCGAAATGGATTGGTTTTTAGATACACGAAGGTTTGGTACGGTAGAGCACAGTGGTTTTGGCTTAGGTTTTGAACGTATGATTCTGTTTTTAACGGGGATGTCTAATATTAGAGATGTGATTCCATTTCCACGTACTCCGGGTAATTGTGAATATTAAGTCATTATTTGTTTCATGATTTTCATTTCTGAATGAATTATATTTGATTAGAATCATAATAAATACGATGCGTTTTATATATTTTTTTGAACAAATTACAACCCTACAGAAGCTAAGTTGGGTTTTTGGATGCCTGTTTTTTTGTTGGCTTCTTGAAGCAGGAATACCGTTATTCAAGCATTCTTATAATAAGTGGAAGCACGATGGTATCAATTTGGTTTTTTTTTCATTCTCTGCGCTCATTAATCTGGCAATAGGTTTGTTGGCTGTTGGTATTTTTGTTTGGATTGACGTGATGCAGTTTGGACTACTTCATTGGGTGGAACTATCTTTGTGGCTTGAGGTACTCATCGCTGTGATGGCTTTGGATTTATTTGGACAATACGTGATTCATTTTATGTTACATCGTGTCAAATGGATGTGGAAGATGCACATGGTCCATCACAGTGATACCCAAGTGGATGCCACAACAGGTACTCGCCATCATCCTGGTGATTATCTTACGCGTGAATTGATGGGTTTATTGACGGTTTTCTTTTTTGGTATTCCCGTTGCTTATTGGGCTTTTTATAGGATTTGCTCCATATTTTTTACTTATTGGACCCATGCCAATATTACTCTTCCTTTGTGGTTAGAAAAATCGTTAGCTTTGGTCTTGGTGACGCCCAATATGCACAAGTTCCATCATCATTTTGAGCGTCCTTGGACCGACAGTAATTTTGGTAATATTTTCTCCATTTGGGATCGTATTTTTGGCACTTTTATTTATGAAAATCCAAAAGCTATAAAATTTGGGCTGGATACTTTAGATGGGCATCGTGATGAAGATCTTTCTTATCAATTGGGACTTCCATTTAACAAGGATATTAAAACTGATGATTAATTCTGCCTAGCTTTGGCTAACTGTACTTTAAACAAATTAATTTCGTTTATCCATGATTCCTTACTCTCAGCATCTTCATACAAATTACTTGCTTCTTCGTGAGCGTCACTTATTTGCGTTACCCATAAATCAATTTGTTGATTAATTTGTGATATTGATAGGGGGCCATTAATAAATTGTGTTTTCAATGAATCATAGATCTCGGTATATTTTGTCCATCCTCTGGTGAGTTTATCACATGCAGCAGATTTTTGTGGTAAATTCCAAGGCCCGTATCCGAAAGGTTGACAATTGTTTCGGGAACTTCCCCATTGGTCAGCGATTGGAGTAACTGGGTTGGCATTGGAACCAATATTTTCAAATGCATTGTCAAGATCCCATGGAATGAGATGAAGTTGTGCAGTTGAAGGCTCTTCATACCAATAGTAGTTGTGGTTATTACAGTCATTTGCTTCACAATACCAATGAAAGGCTCCATCGTCATTACGAATGACCCTGTCTACTACTGCGTATGAGATAATTTCATCTATATTCATATGGCCTGCAATGATTTCTTGTAGGTTTTCCTCATTTGCATCAGCTATTTTTTGTCCAAAGCCGCGAATTAATTGAACACTTGGATTCTCATTTTCGTTGGTTTTAAGTGCATTGACGTAATCTTCAATAGAATAGGGGGTTCCAGCGGAAGAGAGGGGCCAAATTTCTTTGTATAAATTACCTTCATCATCATCAAAATTTTCTTTGACAAAACGACTGTCTATTTGTTCTACCAACGAATAGAGGCCTGTGTAAGTTCCATTGATAGTTAATTTAGCATGAATTGCCCGAGGAGCAGGAACCCCCATTTGTCTAAAAAGCCAATAACCCGCCCTATCATGCATTTGGGAGGCATCATTGTTCATTGAATGGAATTGAAGTTTTTTGAGTCCAAAAAATTTCTCTTTTCTTCCGTCCCAATTAATTTTAATTTTCATGGACAATTTGGTACAAATTTTTGCTCCTGAGGGTTCAAAAATATTCGGTCCATCTAGGCATCCTACGAATGCGCCAATAGAACCTTTGTATCTAATCCCCACGGGGCTCAAGGTATCGTTTTCAAAGATTAGCATTCCTTCAACATATTCTTCAGCTGCAGGATCACTATTGAGCAGATTCAAATTTTCTTCTGATATAACTAAATCAAACGCATGTAAACTTTCTTGATCAAAAATGTACTCAGAGCCAAAATTCAAATAATTTTCGCTACCATCAGGAGTGATGACCCATGTGTCCTTATTTACTGTAACTATTGAGTCCTCAGAGATGTTTAAATTTTCAACAATTTCAGAACCTGGTGAATTACCATTATTACATGAAATAGCTGATAATAAGGTCAAATGAACTACAAATAGATATAATTTAAACATCGTTATATAATATTGAGAGTATGAGAAGAATGTACTTTTTGGTTATTAAAAATCATCTGAAAATCTATGCATGGCTTTTTTGGGATAGATTTTTTTGGAAAATTAGCATAAAAAGTAATTTAATTCAACCTCTTGTGGGTAGAATTTTAAAGAACAAAATCAACTACTAAATTCAAGCATTTACCATTGATTTTAATTTTTTTCCAATTAATTCGATAGCATTTTGAGTTCTTGACTAGACAAATCTAATTAATCATTTGAAAACTAAATCTAGAGGCCTTTCCTAAATCCTCGCTATGTTTTAATGTTTTTTGCGACAATTTCTTGAGAATCTCCAATAACTAAGAAACCGTTGGATTTAATTTGTTGATCGAAATGGCTCTTGGCCATA
>NZHT01000033.1 GCA_002691385.1 Flammeovirgaceae bacterium
GAGGGGCCATTGGCTTACGGGTTTCTAAAGTCTGAAAATGGAGTACATCGCCTGGTTCGGATTTCTCCGTTCGATAGTGGTGGTCGAAGACATACCTCATTTGCCTCTGTTTATGTCTACCCTGTGGTGGATGACAGCATTCAAATTGAAATCAATCCCAATGATGTGGAAATGCATACTTCTAGATCAGGAGGCGCTGGAGGACAAAACGTTAACAAAGTAGAGACCAAGGTTCAATTAACACACAAGCCCTCTGGAATTGTGGTAGTCTGTCAAGTAGATCGATCACAGCTAGCCAATAAAGAGCGTGCGATGAACATGCTTAAATCTCAACTTTATCAAATCGAAGTAGAAAAGAAAAATGCAGAACGTGATAAAGTAGAAGCGGGAAAAATGAAAATAGATTTTGGATCTCAAATAAGAAATTATGTCTTGCACCCTTATAAATTGATTAAAGATGCACGAACAGGACATGAACGAACAGACGTACAAAATGTTTTAGATGGTGATCTTAATGACTACATCAAAGCCTTTCTTTTAAGAGAAAATAATGATTAATAATCATTTGAATACTCCAAAGATAATTGCAAAAACAAAAATTTATACCTTGAGCTTCTGGTTGTTATGTACCAGTTCTTTTTTGTTCTTTGGTTCATTCTCCATGATTTTACCTGAGCTACCAGATTACCTTGCTAGCCTACAAGGCCATGAATATTTGGGTTTGATAGTATCATTATTCACCCTTAGTGCCGCAATATCTCGCCCATTTAGCGGTAAATTAACCGATAAATGGGGGAGAATTCCCGTAATGTTGATTGGGGCTTGCATCAGTGGTCTGGCCGCATTGATTTACCCTTTAACGACCACTGTTTTTGGATTCCTGAGCGTCCGATTATTGCATGGTTTCAGCGCTGGTTTCAAGCCGACAGGTACCTCGGCTTATGTTGCTGATATCATTCCTGCTGAGCGCCGAGCAGAGGCCCTAGGCATCCTTAGTATGTTTAGTACAATTGGCATGGCATCCGCTCCCATTCTAGGTTCATGGATTTTTTTAACTTATGATATCAATACGCTATTTTATTGCAGCTCATTCTTTTCCATTGGTTCGGTACTGATTTTGTTCGGTATGAAGGAAACCCTCAAAGCCAAAGAGTCTTTCAAGCTTACCCTTCTAAAAATAGGAAGAACAGATTTGTATGAACCTTCAGTGATTCCTCCTTCATTGATTATGGTGCTAACAACTTTTTCCTTTGGAACTGTGATCACCTTATCTCCAGATTTTAGCGGCTTTTTAGGTATTCAAAATAAAGGATTATTTTTTTCCTTCTTTACAGGATCCTCTCTTTTGGTTAGATTCATTGGCGGTAAGCTATCTGATCATTTTGGACGCATATTGATTTTAAGATACAGTACTTTGTGTTTATGTCTAAGTATGATCATTATAGGGTTTGCTAGTGATGCGATAATTTATTTTGCTGGAGCCTTCCTTTTTGGCGTAGGTTACGGGCTCAATTCTCCTACCTTATTTGCTTGGGCGATAGACCTATCGCCTAAAAAAAG
This sequence comes from Flammeovirgaceae bacterium, assembly GCA_002691385.1. GTDB lineage: Bacteria > Bacteroidota > Bacteroidia > Cytophagales > Cyclobacteriaceae > UBA4465. Next base: position 1,561 of record NZHT01000033.1, read on the forward strand.
CATAGGTAGAGGTATTTCAACTTTGTTTATTTTTTTAGAACTAGGTATTGGAATGGGATCTCTTATATCTGGTAGCCTCTATCAAGGTTTTAATGAACGTTTCCCTTGGTTATTTATGATTTCGGCATTTTTCTCACTCCTAGCATTTATTTTTGTATTGAATAAAAAAAGATGATTCCTAAATCATTAAAATGGCTTTATTACTCGGTAGGTCTGCTTCATTTGTGGGCTATTGTATTTCATAATCAAGAAGTATTAAATGCAACGAAGCCTTTTTTAATGCCTATTTTGCTCTGTTATGTCTATAAATCTGAGATTGAGCGGGTAAACCTTAAAACCATCCTACTCTGGATTTCATTAGTGTTTGCTTGGTTGGGTGATTTGGCTTTAATGCAATCTGATACTTATTTTTTGTTGGGATTAGGCCTATTTTTCATAGCTCAGATATGCTACATTTTGTTGTTTTTCAAAGCGGTAGAAAAACCTATTGAATTTAAGACCTTTCCTTTACTCCCTTATCTCCTCGCTGGAATTTTATTGTTTTACATCCTTCTACCAGATGTAAATGAACTTCTAGTTCCAATTGTCATTTATGGAATAATTCTCTTGACTATGGCAGGGGTAGCTAGACTAAGACAGGGAAGAACCAACTCTAAAAGTTACTATTACACCTTATTGGGAACTCTGCTCTTTGTTATCTCTGACTCTTTATTGGCTCTTAATAAATTTGTTTGGAATATTCCCTATGCCGAGATAGGCATCATGAGCACTTATATGGCTGCACAACTTTTAATCACTGAAGGCATTCTGAAAAATGAGAAATGATTCAAAATAGCCCCTAAATGCAACATTATATTATTCAAAAAAATCTTTCATTTTTTCATAAAAGCCTTTGTCATTCTTTGAAGGTGCCGGTACAAAGTTTTTTGAACCTTTGAGGTTTTCTAAAATACTCCTCTCTTCTTTTGAAAGTGTTTTTGGCGTCCAAACATTGAGGTGTATCAATTGGTCTCCTCTACGGTAACCCTCAATATCTTTAATTCCTTTTCCTTTCAATCTTAAAATTTTGCCACTTTGTGTCCCAGAATCAATCTTGATTTTCACTTTACCATCTATGGTTGGCACTTCCATAGATGAACCCAAAGTAGCGTCCAAGAATGATAGATAAAGATCATAAATCACATTATTTCCATCTCTTTTTAGGTTATCATCTTCAATTTCTTCAATTACAATCAATAAATCTCCAGCAATACCTCCTGCCACTTCATTTCCCTTACCTGACATTGATAACTGAATCCCATCGGTAACCCCCGCTGGGATCTTTATGGCAATGACTTCTTCTGTTCGGTTCATCCCTGAATTATCGGCTCCAGATCCCTTGCTTTCCACCAATTCACCTGCACCTCCACACGAAGGACAAGTAGTGCTAGACATCATTTGACCAAGCATCGTATTCATTACTTTGCGTACTTGTCCGGTTCCTTGGCAGGAAGGACAAGACTTGAAAGTGGTCGATGGATCTACCATGAGCCTATTCACTTTGATCTTTTTTTCTACTCCCTCAGCAATTTCTTGAAGGGTCAATTTAATCTTAATTCTTAAATTAGTCCCCTTCCTGCGGCGCCCGCCTCTTGATCCACCACCACCAAAAATACTTTCAAAAGGACTGCCGCCGCCACCAAACACATCACCAAACTGTGAGAAAATATCTTCCATATTCATAGATCCTCCCGAAAATCCTCCAGCACCACGCATTCCTTGATGACCATACTGATCATAACGCCTTCTTTTTTCATCATTGCCTAAGACCTCATAAGCTTCTGCCGCTTCTTTGAACCTATCCTCAGCAGACTTATCATCCGGATTTTTATCTGGATGATATTTTATGGCAATTTTCCGATAAGCCTTTTTAATCTCATCTGTAGTTGCGCTTCGGCTCACTTCCAATACTTCGTAATAATCTCGTTTGCTCATCTTAATCTTTTGATCCAGTTACAACTTTTGCAAAACGAATAACTTTCTCTCCAAGAAAGTAACCAGATTCAACGACATCTACAATTTTACCGGCTAGACTCTTGTCGGGAGCAGGAATCTGAGTGATTGCCTCATGAAAATCCTCATCAAAATCATCTCCTGAAGCAGTTTCCATTTTTTTCAATCCCCTACCTTCAAGCGTATTTTTAAATTTATTAAAAATCAATTCAACCCCTTCAACGGCACCTTGAGTTCCTGCTTTTAATGCTCGCTCAAAATCATCAGCAATAGGGATTAAAGCTTCCATTAGTCCACTGTTAGCAGTACTGATCAATTCAAGACGCTCTTTGGAAGTTCTTCTCCTGTAATTTTCAAACTCAGAATATAACCTTAAATATTTTTCTTTGTATTCAGCTACCTCTGTAACTAGATCGATCTCTTCTGGAGCAACAGCCAATCTCTCCTTTGAGTTCTCCAAATCTATTGTGGGTTCAGCAACTTCGTTTACATTTTTAGGTGGCTTTTTATTCGCAGTTTTTACTTTTTTGTCTGCGCCCTTTTTCTTTTTTGTCATGAATCTATTAGTGAATGTATTCCGTTCTACTAAGACAATTTTATTGCCAAAATGTAATATTATGACAATATGACAGATGTCTAATTTAGATATCGCCAAATGACATCTTTTAACGCCACCAAACCTTGATCAGTCCAACTTGAAATATATAAATGTGCCACCTTTGTCAGAGTTTCCGAGATTTCGGTTTTTAATTCATCATCAAGCAAATCTGCCTTTGAAATTACTAGAACTCTTTCCTTATCTAAAAGTTCTGGATTATGATTTTCTAATTCTTTGAGCAATATTGAATATTCTTTGGAAATATCATCTGCATCTGCGGACACCAAAAAAAGCAAAATACTATTGCGTTCAATGTGTCTCAAAAACCGAGTCCCTAATCCTTTACCCTTCGCAGCTCCCTCAATGATTCCTGGGATATCTGCCATAACAAAAGATCGATCCTCACGATAGGCAACTACGCCCAAATTAGGAGTTAATGTCGTAAAAGGATAATCTGCTATTTCTGGCTTCGCCGCAGAAATAGTCGCGAGTAAAGTAGATTTACCCGCATTTGGAAATCCTACCAATCCCACGTCAGCCAAAAGCTTTAATTCAAGAATTATTACCTTTTCAATTGCCCCTTCTCCTGGCTGCGCATGCGCTGGTGCCTGATTTGTAGCGGTCTTATAATGTGAGTTTCCTTGCCCTCCTCTTCCTCCATTAAGCAAAATTTTTGTTTCGCCATGGACCAATATCTCTAATAATTTTTCCCCCGTCTCGGCATCTCGTGCAATCGTACCGATTGGCACATCCAAAATAATGTCCCTACCATTTGCCCCAAAGCTATTTTGAGCACCTCCATTTCCACCACTTTCTGCTCTTACATGTTTCCTGTATTTTAAATGTAAAAGGGTCCACTGTTGACCGTTTCCTTTTAAAATAATATGACCTCCGCGCCCACCATCTCCACCGTCAGGACCACCTAAAGGCACATGTTTTTCACGTCTAAAATGAACAGAACCTGCACCTCCAGCACCTGATTTGCCAAAAAATTTTACATAATCTATGAAATTTGAACCCAAGATTTTTTATTTAAATGCGTCCAATTCATCCATAATCAATTGAAATATAGATACAATTGAACCCATTCCTTTTATACTTACATATTTATCTTGATGCTTATAATAATCGGCTACTGGCTTAGTTTCTTGATTGTATACTTTTATCCGATTTTCAATTTTAATATCATCTTGATCATCTTTTCGTCCAGAAGTCTTACCTCTTTCTCTTAAACGGATGCGAAGTTCTGAAAATTCTACCTCAAGCGACAACATACTTGTAATCGACAAATCATGTTTTAACAACATTTGATCCAATGCTAGGGCCTGTTTGACCGTTCTTGGGAATCCATCAAAAATAAACCCTTTAGCTGTAGATGCTGTAGCTATTCGATCTTCAACCATTTTAATGACCACAGAATCTGGAACTAAATTACCCTGGTCCATATATCCTTGAGCTAATTTCCCCAAGTCCGTTCCTTCTCCAAGATGTTTTCTAAAAAGATCTCCTGTAGATAAATGTAAAAGTCCGTATTGCTTTACAATCAACTCACTTTGAGTTCCTTTACCAGCTCCCGGAGGTCCGAAAAGTACAATGTTTAACATCTTAATTAAATTTTAATTAAATTATCTATAAGTCAAGTTAAAGATTTTTCATGAGGTAATTATACATCTCAATCATAGCATCGATATCTTTGAGGTGCACACGTTCATCGGGTGAGTGAACATAATCTTCTGCTGCACCAATAAAACACCAGTCTATAGGAAAAGGAGACATTTGAATTTCCCTACCATCACTGGAACCGCCACCTTCTACTTCAAGTTGATAACTTATGCCACTTTTTGTAGCCAATTTTAATAATTTATCAAGAAACACCTTTCTCGGAATATTACGGTCTCGTAACGATATAGCAACACCTTTACCCGGGAGAACTCCCTCACTCACCCAAGTAATGTCGCTCACCAATGCATTTCTAATTTGAAAACGTGCTTCTAAATATCTTAGAACAAAAGGAACACTTCCACCACCATGCTCCTCATATGTAGTAAAAACAATGACCCCATCTTCTAATTTCTCAGCAACTTTTAAGGCATTATAGACGCCCAATCGATTATCTAAATAAGGACTCTGAACATGTTCCTGTGTTAACCTAAAATTTGACTTAAAGACCAATGAAGTTCCTCTATCAATACCTCTTGGAAAATCATGAAAAAGCTGGCTTTCTTGTGGAAGAAGCTTACAATGAATCGGGCCTCTGGTGTCTTCTCCGGTAAGATCAAATCCTTCTTCAACCTCTGGCCCCCCAATCGGAACCAGTTGATTGGCATATCGAACACTAAATCCTGTTGTATCTACATGAGCGAAAATAGCCGTTCTTGGTTTCCCAAAAACTAACATAACTGTATCTTGAAATTCAGACCCAAAAACCACCTCGGGCATTACCTTCCAACGATGCTTTTGTGTAGAAACATAATTCAACAAAAATTCTTTCATCCGAAATTCTTCTCCGGATGGTGCATGAACATTTATTAAATTTTTAAGTAATTCCAATTTTCTTAAGATACTTTTGATGACAAAGATCAACTAGCCTAATCAAAAAACAAATAAATAATCAAAACAGTTTGATGTTCCAAAAATGACAGAGATCATTCCCTATTTCACCGTTTATGCTTCAAGTGCCATTCGTTTCTTTTTAGGGCCTGCATTGGGTATTGGATATGGTATCGGTATAGGGTTCACTGTCCTCTTAACTACTGCTGGAATGATGTCAACCGTATTTTCCATCACCTTCTTTAATCATATTATTCAAATTTTTCTTCAACGTTTTTTTAGTCTAAGAAAGAAAAAAAAATTTACACCACGAACCAGAAAATTCATAAAAATTTGGAAATATTCAGGCGTCAAAGGGGTAGCCTTTATCACCCCCATTGTACTCAGTCCGATTATTGGAGTAATACTTCTTAATGCCATCGGAGCTAAGAAAAAAGAAATCATCAAATGGATGCTAATCAGTGCACTTCTTTGGTCCTTTATAGAAAGTACTCTATTTTATTTTTTGGGCAACTCATTGGACATAATCCCGCTCAATTATTGAATAGTTTAAGTCATCATTTCAAATAAAAGATGAAACCAATTCATTATTACATATTAATTACTAAAACATCAAGTCAAATTCATTGAGTTAAAATCTTACCCAATTATCTTTACAATATGCAATTAAAGAATGATCTGCTTATTAGGGCAGCAAAAGGTGAACCAACAGAAAGAACGCCTGTTTGGCTTATGAGACAGGCAGGCAGAATTTTACCAGAATATAGAAGTTTAAGATCTAAATTAAGTGGATTTAAAGAGTTAGTTGAAACTCCTGAATTGGCAGCAGAGGTGACCTTACAACCTGTAAATTTGTTAGGGGTAGATGCTGCTATTATTTTTTCAGATATTCTCGTCATTCCCGAAGCAATGGGATTAAGTTATGAGATGATTGAAAAAAAAGGCCCACATTTCCCCAAAAAATTAACCTCTGAAGCAGACATCAAATCATTACGTAAGATTGAAGGTGGGGAACTTAACTATGTTTATGAAGCCATTAATCTGGTCAAAAAAGAACTCAATGGCCGTGTTCCCCTTATTGGTTTTGCCGGGGCACCCTGGACAATTCTATGTTACATGATAGAAGGTGGGGGAAGTAAAACATTCTCCAACGCACGAAAATTTCTTATACAAGAGCCGAAATTAGCACATACCGTCTTGAATATGATTACTGATAGTACGATTAAATACTTACATCATCAAGTACTCGCAGGAGTTAATTTAATACAAATTTTCGATTCTTGGGCAGGTATCCTCTCTCCATATCAATACAGGGAATTCTCGATACCTTATATAGAAAAGATCTCAAAATCTATTCTTGAAGTCCCGGTCACTGTATTTGCTAAAGGGGCCTATTTTGCATTGAAAGAAATGAATGATCTCTCTTGCAATACTATCGGCTTAGATTGGAATATGGACGTTAATGAAGCGAGGACATTGCTCAAAAGCAAGACATTGCAGGGCAATTTAGATCCCTGCGTATTATACGGAGATCAGCGGTCCATTGAATTTGAAACAAAGAAAATGCTCGAGCAGTTTAAAGGACATTCCCATATCGCCAATTTAGGTCATGGCGTTTATCCAGATACCAATCCAGATCATGTTAAAATTTTCATTGAAGTTGTAAAAACTTTTAAGGCTTAAAAAAAGATTCGAATAGCGGATGAGCAGCCGCTTCCTGAAAAAGCTGTTCGGATTCTATGGGAATCACACCTGCGTACTCACAGACGATGCCTCCTCCCAGATTGGCTAGCTCAGACCAAAAAGCCAAGGGCAAGTCAAGGGCAAGTCCCAATGTCGCAATAGAAATGACCGTATCTCCAGCACCAGAGACGTCAGCAATCGATCTCAAATGGGCTGAATGGCCAACAAATTCCTTTCCTTTACTAGCGAAAACTCCATACTCTGATAGAGTTATTAAATAATTTTCACAGCCAAGCTGCTTGTCTAATAGAACAATAGCTTCATGTATGGCCCTTTGCTGACTAGGGTTGATTTGCACTTTAAGACCTTCATTTAATTCCTTTAGATTCGGCTTAAATAAGCTTGCACCCTTGAAATGTAAAAAGTTTCTTTTTTTAGGATCCACTGCCACAGGAATTTTAAGTCTTTGAGCCTCATCTATTATTTCAGCGATAAGCATTGGATCAAGACAGCCCTTGTCATAATCTTCCATGATGATGGCATCACAATCTTTTATAACCCCTAAAACACTTATTTTGAGCAACTTGAGATCCTCTTCATTTAAGGGGATATCCTCTTCCTCATCAATTCTAAGTAGATGGTGGCCACCCGAAATAACTCTGTTTTTCCGAGTAGTCTGTCTATGAGTACTACTTATAATTCCTTCGATCAGTAGCCCAGAAGATGTCATTAAATCTAACAATTCATTTCCTGATGAATCTTCCCCTATAACCGAACACAAAATAGGAATAGCGCCCAAAGATTGAATATTTAATGCGACATTAGCTGCTCCTCCCAATCTTTGATTTCGAGATTTCACATTCAAAACAGGTACTGGAGCTTCAGGAGAAATTCTATCAACATCTCCATAAATATAAGAATCCAACATTACATCGCCAATCACCAAAACTTTGAGTTTTTTAAAAGCAGTAAAAACATCTACTAACGTCTTGTGAAGCATGGGTCAGATCAATTTTTTTAGTGCCTTAGCCATTCTGGTCAAAGCTATTCTTAAATTTTCTTCAGAAGCAGCATAGGATAATCTTAGACAATTCGGCTCACCAAAACCCTCACCTGAAACTAGAGAAACATGTGCTTCTTCCAATATATAAATAGAAAGGTCAGTCGCATTTTGAATCCCTTTCTTACCAAAATAACTACTCACATCTGGGAAAAAATAAAATGCTCCTTGCGGCATGTTCACTTTGATCCCCGGAATTTTTCCCAATAAATCATAGACCAATTGACGTCTTAGGTAATAAGCATTTGCCATCGCCTTAGATGCCTCTTTTGGAGAAGTTAATGCTGCTAAAGCAGCCCTTTGTGCAATGGAACAATTGGCAGAAGTAATTTGCCCTTGAATCTTATTCGCTGCCTTTGCCAACCAAGTGGGTGCGCCTATATAGCCTACTCTCCATCCCGTCATAGCAAAGCCTTTGGCAAATCCATTTACCGTAACGGTACGTTCCTGCATACCTGGCAACGATCCAATACTCACGTGGGCACCCGCAAAATTAATCAGTTCATAGATCTCATCAGCAATGACAATGATTTCTGGATGGGCACTTAACACTTGGGACATTGCTTCAAAGTCGTCTTTGGTGAAAACCGAACCCGTTGGGTTACAAGGCGATGAAAAAATCACTGCTTTCGTTTTATCTGTAATAGCTGCTTTCAATTGATCCGCATTGGCTTTGAAATCATCTTTGATATCCCCTTTAATTAGTACACATTTCCCCTCAGCCAAATTGACGAGGGCCGAATAACTCACCCAATAAGGCGCGTATATAATTACTTCATCACCTGGATCCAATAATGCCAAAAACAAATTAGCTAGAGATTGTTTGGCCCCATTTGAAACAACAACCTGATCAGGTGCATAATTAAGGTTATTTTCTTTTTTAAATTTTTCACTGATCGCTTCTCTTAAATCCAAATAACCATTGACAGGTGGATATGAGAAATATTTTCCATCATCTATAGCCTTTTTTGCACCTTCTCGAATATGTTTCGGTGTTTTAAAATCTGGTTCCCCAAGACTCAAGCTAATTACATCGAAGCCCTTCTGCTTCATCTCTCTGGCCTTAGCTGCCATGGCAAGTGTAGATGACTCTACCATACCTTTAATTCTTTCTGAAATTAAATCCATTTAATATTAATAGTAAGTCACAAAAATAAGCTGAATCAATTTGAGGATAGTTAATAATCTTTTTTTTTTCCAAAATCTTAGATCATGATTCATATGATATGGGTAATACTAAGATCTGAAAACACAAAAAAGGCCCCATTTAAACGGAGCCTTTTTTGTGTTCATTTAACTTAAATATTTATATCGCACAAAATTCTTTCAACCTTCTGTTTTTACCAGGTTCTCTCAATTTCTGGAGAGCTTTTTCACGAATTTGCCTCACTCTCTCTCTCGTTAAACCCATAGCATCACCTATTTCCTCTAAGGTAAAAGGATTATCTAGGGCAATACCAAAACTCATCATGATGACCTCTCTCTCCCTTGCTGTAAGAGTCGATAATGCCCGGAGCGTTTCGACCTTAAGTGAGTCATTAAAAACCATTTGACCATCGGTCGGCCCCGTTGTCTGATTTTCCAATACATCTAATAATGAACCTGACTCTTCCTCTCCAAAAGGAGCATCCATAGAGGTCTGCTTAACCTCAGCACCCAATGTGTTTCTTATTTCATTAGGCTTCATATCTAAAATGTCTGCTAATTCTTCTTCCGTCGGCTCGCGTTCATATTTTTGTTCGAGCTCAGCATAAGCCCTTCTGATTTGATTGATGGCGCCTGATTTGTTCATTGGAAGTCTTACAATTCTAGACTGCTCTGCTAATGCCTGCATAATGGATTGCCTGATCCACCAAACTGCATAGGAAATAAATTTGAAACCCTTTGTCTCATCAAATTTTTTCGCTGCCTTAATCAATCCCAAATTGCCCTCATTGATCAAGTCATTAAGAGGTAAGCTCCTGTTCTGATATTGTTTGGCAACAGAAACAACAAACCTTAAATTAGATTTTACCAATTTCTCTAACGCCAACTGATCTCCTTCTCTGATTCTTTGAGCCAAATTAACCTCTTCGTCTGGGGTAATCATGGAAACATTACTCACCTCCGTGAAATATTTTTCAAGGGTATGACTTTCTCTTCGGTTGGTTATTGATTGGGTTATTTTTAGCTGTCGCATTAATAATCAATTAAATGAAATTTTAATCTTATTTTTTTTAAAATTTTGTTAAAGAGCTGTTAGCTACCAAAATAATAATCTCAAATTGGAAACAAAGTTGCGAATTTAATCATAATTAATGATCTTTTCAACTTTTTCATGCTGCTAATTCAATCCAATACAGATAAAAAAATAATTAAAATGTAAAATTCAATAATTAAAGCAAAAGGATTTAGGCATCAGTCATTTTTATTTTGAATGAGCTGGTAATAAAAATGAATAGAATTTTGAAAAAAAATTACAATTACATATTTATTACTGCCATGGAAACCTACCTTTTTTTATATTATGATTTACGCAACAGTAAAAGGGCAACAGTAATCCGGAATCTCAACAAAATGCTCTGAATCTTTTACTCTAGTTAATAAAAAAGGATTTTAACAAAAATAAAGCCTCGCGCATCCTTTTGATATTTCATTAAAAATGAATCCGTCTCGTGAGATAAATAAATCTAAAAATATGTAAAGAGGCCGCCAACGTCAAGGCACCTGATAAAGCGTACCAAATCCCCGCCAGGCCCATATCAAAATGAAATGCCAAGAGATAACTTCCGGGAATGGCACATATCCAGTAAACAAAAAAAGTAATAAAAGCGGGTATTTTTACATCTGTTAAACCTCTTAAGATCCCTAGACCCACCGCTTGTAAACCATCCGATATTTGAAACCCCGCAGCTATTAATAACAGACCTAAGGCAATTTTTTGTACCGCTTCATCTTCGATATATAACTGAATCAACAAATGCCTTGCCATAATGATAGATATGGCTGCTAAGAACATAAAACCTGCAACCAATGCCAAACTTGAAAATCCTGCTAATTTTAAATTTTTTAAATCCTTTTTACCCATTTGATTAGCAATTCTAATGGATGCGGCTGCCCCAAGTCCCGACGCGGCCATATAAGTCACTGCAACCATATTCAAAGCAATTTGATGTGCCGCCAAAGTAGCTGCACTGATCCAACCTGCCATAATTCCCGCCATTGAAAATGCTGCAATTTCAAATACATACTGTAAACCAGAAGGCACCCCAATTCTCAGTAAACGCATGATTACCTTCAAATCAAAATGTCCACTGAAACCACGCCACATTTCTCGGGTCAATACCATCATTAAAATCACCATAACAAATCGAGAAATTAAAGTAGCATACCCTGCTCCAATGAGACCCATTTTAGGAAATCCCCAATGGCCATAGATAAAGACATAATTCAGTAAAACATTTAATAAATTAGCCAAAACAGAAACTATCATCGGACTTAATGTATTGGATTGACCTTCCGAAAATTGTCTGAATGTTTGGAATATCATCAAAGGAATCAATGATGTTGAAATAATTTTTAAATAGGGAGAAGCCGCCAAAGTCACCGACGACTGCTGGCCAAAAAAAGATAAATAAGGTATCAAAATCAAAGTAATGAAGAACATTATCAAAGCTAAGAGGATATTGAGAAGCATACCATTTTGTAGAAATATCAAACGTCCCTCTTTATCTGACTGGCTTGTAGCAGCAACCAAAGGTGTAATGGCATAACTGACACCTAACCCGAACAATAAAAAAACATGATAAATCGCCGTTGCGAAAGTAGCTCCCGCCAAAGGAATTACACCTATCTGACCTACCATAATCGTATCGGCAACTGAAACCATAATATGACCTAGTTGTCCAATGATAACTGGAATAGCCAAAATTATATTTTCCTTAAAATGATCCTTAATTGTCATGTAGTACGATAGAAGAATTTTTAAATACTACTAAAAATTTTTTGTAATCCAAAGACACACGTCCTAGATTAATTTTATGTTCTAAATATAATCTAAAAATAAATCCTCTAATTTTAACTAAATAAGGTACCTTCTCAAGAAATCAAGCATAAAAATCGACGAAAATAGCTAATCTTTAAGCTAATAGACCTAAGTAGAAAATTATATTGATTTTGCTATTTATTTTGACAACAGCACATGTCAAAACTCATTTATTCAATTGTTATTAATTTAAATGAAACTTCAATGTTTTTTTTTTAGTTGATAATAAAAGTGAATACATTAACTTTCACTCATGTAAACTAAATGTTACAATAAGTCCAATGAAAAAATATTTTCTCAATTTAAGCCTAATCTTGATCAGTGCTTTGTTTTTGTTCAGTGTTTTGTTTCTTAAACAATTTGAAAAAAGTACTAAAACGAGTACTATTAAGGATCATTTTAAATCGTACAATAATGTCCAAGAATTTATAAAAAAGGAGAAAAATGAAAAAAAGGAACGCATGCGAATGGGCTATCCAGATAAGCATGCAGAAATTCAAAGAAAAATTAGAACGGCATATGGACAAGAAGCTCCAACTTATGAAGAAGGTTACCAACTGAAAGAATTCAAAAAACTGCAAGCGAAAAATCAAAATGCACGACAAGAAATAGAGTATACCTTTATTGAACGGGGGCCAGGAAACATTTCAGGTAGAACCAGAGCTTTTTTCGTTGATATTTCGGATCCTACCCAAAATACTTGGTTTGCAGGTGCTGCATCTGGAGGGATTTGGAAAACAACTAATGGTGGAGCCTCTTGGAAAACTTCCTCCGTTGGACTTCCTAATCTTGGAACCAATGCTTTAGCTCAGTCAAGGTCAAATCCGGATATCATTTATGCCGGTACAGGGGAGCATTATGCAGGAGGTGACCTAAATGGAGCAGGGCTATTTAAATCAACTGATCATGGGAAAAATTGGTTTCAAATTGTAAAGCCTGATGATATACCCGCACTCCAACTAATAGGCCGGATAATTGTTAATCCGAAAGATGAAAATGACATTGTCGTTGTAGGTGTAAGTAGTAATTGGTCACCAGGTTCACCAAAATCAGGCATTTATAAATCCATTGACGGTGGAATCTCATGGTCAAAATCATTGTTTTTTGAAAATGGCTATGTTGCGGATATGATATTGAGTGATCCAGTGAACTGGAGCACTCAATATGCCTCAATTAATGGAAAAGGGGTATTTAAATCCATTGATGGTGGACAGACCTGGGCATTTAAAAGTTCAGGTATATCAAGCCCTGGTAGAATTGAAATTGGAATTTCTTCTATAGACCCTAAAATCATATGGGCTTCAGAAGAGACAGGCCAATTATATCTTTCTAGGGATGGAGCGGAGACTTGGGCATTTATGAGTGAAGCCGACGATTTAAACAACTTTGATTTTCTAATCCAAGGTAGTTACGATAACGCCGTCATGGCTCATCCATTTGATACCAATAAAGTATATGTCGGGGGTGTAAACATATGGGAATTTACAGCCACTGATACTGAAACAGTTAATAAGGTCTTTGATCTAGAAGACAGCGGTACAGGGGAATTCATGAATTTTATTAATTTTTCAGCAGACTATCTCGGAGGTATTTTAGAAATAGGAGAGGTTGGTTACTTGAATACTGTTAAAATAGAAATCCGCTTTGGACAAGGTACTCAAAGCGCGCATAGGTTCAGCGTCGCAGGCGCAGGTTCAGGTGTACCTGATGCCAACTACAAATATGAAGATTATGTAGAGGTCCCCTTTCAAGTTTGGGATTTAGAAAATAATAGACAACTTATGGTCTCTTTTAGAGATCAGCAAGAGGATGGTATGTGGAATTTAATTCCTAGAAATATCAATGGGGCCACTGACGAGCATTCACGGGAGTACTTATATATTCATCTTTTGGATTATAGTGAAACGGCTGATGAAAATATTGCTTCCGACGGAGGGCAAGTCTATGAACAAATGTATTCTATGTGGCCCGTAGGTGCTGATGGATATGATTTTGATCCTGGAACGCTCCCCAATTCTAAAATTAGTATTGGACTTTTTGAAAGAGAAACCATTATTAGGGAAACGTTCAACATATCTGATGCCTACAATAATTATGATGGAAACAATTCCTTAATATCGGGTACCCCTGCTAATTCACAAAATGCTGTTCATCCCGATCATCACAGTTTACGTGCACTCAATATCAATTTGGATGATGAGACTTTCAATATTTTAAGCACCAATGATGGAGGAATTTATTTATCGGAATTATCGCAACAGCCTGGACACATGGATATGGGGTTTGAATTCGTGAGTACAGGATTTAACACGACACAATTTTACTCTGCAGACAAAATGCCTGGTGAAGAGAGGTATATAGGAGGTATGCAAGACCAAGGCACCTATCTTTCACAGGAAGGATCTTCCGCTAATACGAGCTCAGCATATCGATATGTAATTCCCGGTGATGGATTTGAAGCCTTATGGAATAATCGTGATCCTCAAAAAGTTATCGGATCAGCTTATTATAACAGATTTGCATCTTCTGATGACGGTGGAGCAACTTGGGCATGGTCAGTAAATGGCATCACAGAAGGAGATGGGCCTTTCTTATCTAGATTAGCGAGTTCAAGATTTTATCCGGATCGCATCTATGCTGTGAGTGATTATGGTATTTATAAATCTAATAATTTTGGAAAAACATGGAATCTTTCACCCATTCAATCAGATTATTGGACTGCAAGTAACTTTACTGATATCGAAGTTTCTAAGGCTGATGCAAACATTGTTTGGGTTGGAAATTACATGAGCGAGGGTAACAGAATTTTTGTGTCTACTGATGGAGGTTTAACCTTCACGCCAACAGAAACCTATCTAGAGTATCCCAATTTGGGCCCAGTAATAGCTATAAGCACTCATCCTACTGAACCTAATACCGCTTTTGCCCAATTTGGAGTTGATGGATTACCAAAAGTTTTAAAAACTGAAGATCTTGGAAAAACCTGGAGAGATATTACAGGATTTGATTTAACAACAGGATCAAGCACCAGAGGATTCCCCAATTTAGTGACCCATAAATTATTATGTTTTACCAATGATCCTGATCATATTTGGGTAGGTACTGAAATCGGAATCATTGAAACATTAGATGGAGGGGAGTCTTGGGCGCTTCTTAATTCAAATATGCCTATGGTTAAAATATCGGACATGAAAGTCCAGGATGATCAAGTCATCATAGCGACCTATGGAAGAGGTATTTGGTCGGTAACCATTCCAGAAATTCAACAAGAAATTGTTTTTGCTCCTCTTGTAGAACAGCTGAGTATACATCCTAAGGGGACTATGACTATTGCCTTATACTATTCAGATCTGTTCGATTCAACTCAAATCATTATAAATGGCAATCTCATTCATTCTTTAGGAACCCAAGATCTTGGGACGGTCAAGATCGACCTAGATAACTTAAACTTAACGGGCACAGAAACCGTTAAAACTTTTGCATACAAAGATGGCAAGTCTTATGAATCTCTAGAATCAGAATTTTTACTGCACGAAGTTTTCGATGTTGAAACCAGCTATAGCACTAATTTTTCAGGTGCATTTAACCAACTAGCCTCCTCTGGTTTTGTAACCGGTTTCGAAAGTGGATTCCCAACTCCAGCTCTACACACTACTCACCCATACCCGTCATCAAAGGAACTAATCTCCATCTTAAAAACACCTATTAAAATTAATGAAACAAATACAATTCTTAAATTCGAAGAAATTGTTATTGTAGAGACAGGTGAAGAAGGGTCCAGTTTTGGCGATCAAGAATTTTGGGATTATGTCATTGTGGAGGGTTCAACTGATGGCTTAAATTGGATTCCTTTTCTCGATGGCTATGATTCCGATACTTATCCAGAATGGACTTCAACGTACAGCAGTGGCAGTGATGGAAATCCCAGCTTATTTAAAACAAGAACCATTGACATGCTCAAAACTTTCAAATCCAATGACATAGTATTAATCCGTTTTCGTCTCTTCGCCGATGCAAACCTTGAAGGTTGGGGATGGGCCATCGATGATTTGGCCATTCAAGAAGAGCCCTTAGCGGTTAATCAAGATCAAAAAAATGGATTCAGTATCTATCCAAATCCAATATTATCTTCTGCGCAAATTGAATTTAGATTAGATAAAAAATCATATGTAAAAATTTTGGACCTACAAGGTAAACTCCTACGGTCTTACCATGTAGCTGCTGGAACACCTCGAATCTCATTTGAAAGAGGTAATTTAAAGTCTGGCATTTATTTAGTCTCTATCGAAGCGCAAGGCTTTAATCAAATGAAGAAAATACTAATTCAATAATGAATAGCTTATTAAAATGCTCAATTCATATTTTGATGTAAACAAAACTGAAGCAGGCTGTGACGAAGTAGGAAGAGGTTGTTTGGCAGGTCCAGTTGTAGCGGCAGCGGTCATCTTACCTAAATATTTCAAACATGATGTCCTAACTGATTCTAAAAAACTCCATTTTTCCGAGCGTGAATTACTCAAAATAGAAATAGAAAATGTAGCATTAGATTATGCTATTGGGGAGACTTCTGCCCAAGAAATTGATGAAATGAATATTCTCAATGCTTCATTTTTAGCCATGCATAGGGCCATTGATAAGTTGAAAATTAAACCTGAACTTCTTCTCATTGATGGCAATAGGTATATTTCTCACAATTCTATCCCTTATCAATGTATCGTAAAAGGTGATTTAAAATTCTTCTCGATTGCCGCTGCTTCAATAATCGCTAAAACGTATCGCGATCAACTCATGCGAGAGCTAGGGAAAGAATACCCTCATTACGGTTGGGAAACAAACGTGGGCTATCCTACCACTCCCCATCGGCAAGGTATCCGTAAACAAGGTATCACACCCCACCATAGAAAAACATTTCAACTTCTACCTAAATAATCATGAGGTCTATTTAATTTAGCCTTTATGTCAATTATCCATCTTGTTTCCTGGAACGTTAATGGCATTCGTGCTATTATGAAGAAAGATTTTCTCAAAGATTTTAAAACACTAAACCCAGATGTGCTGTGCCTTCAAGAAATTAAGGCACAACCTGAGGATGCTCAAAAAGCATTTTCTGCAATTGAGGGCTACCATATATATACCAACTCATCTAAGTCAAGAAAGGGATATTCCGGAACAGCCATTTTGTCGAAAAAAGAGCCATTAAAAGTGGTTTTTGATATTGGGATTGAAGCACATGATCAAGAGGGTCGTGTTATCACTGCAGAGTTTGTTTCCTATTTTTTAGTCACAGTTTATACTCCCAATTCAGGTGAGGGTTTAAAAAGATTAGATTACAGAACGGAATGGGACAGAGCATTTAAAGAATACATTTTAAGTTTGGAACAAACCAAACCCGTAGTTATTTGCGGAGATCTGAATGTAGCCAACAAGGAAATTGACATTGCGAGACCTAAAGCCAATTACAATGTGTCAAGTGGTTACACACAAAAAGAAATTGATGGTTTTGAAAGCTTAATAAGTGCGGGATATTTAGATACTTTCAGAAAATATTATCCCGAGAAGGTTAAATACAGCTGGTGGAATTACAGATTTCAATCAAGAACAAGGAACGTGGGTTGGAGAATAGACTATTTCCTAGCCTCTGCAGCCCTTGAAGGGCAACTTAATGATGCTTTAATTTACTCTGAAGTAATGGGCTCAGATCACTGCCCAGTAGGACTTAAAATCACTATCTAAAATAGACCCATGGAAAACATTCGTATCCCATTGCATGAAGTCCACAAAGCACTTGGAGCTAGAATCATTCCCTTTGGAGGTTTTGAAATGCCGGTAAGATATAGCTCAGATAAAGAAGAGCATTTAGCAGTAAGAAATGGCGTTGGCGTCTTTGATGTGTCGCATATGGGGGAATTTCTTGTTGAAGGGCCTAATGCCCTGGAGCTAATTCAAAAAATAACGAGTAACGACGCAGCTAAACTCATAGATGGTCAAGCGCAGTATTCGTGTCTACCTAATAATGAGGGGGGTATCGTAGATGATTTGATTGTTTATAAGTTTAGTTTAGAAAAATATATGTTGGTCGTTAACGCTTCCAATATTGAAAAAGATTGGCTTTGGATTTCAGAAAACAATGACATGAGGGCCTCTTTAACCAATATTTCAAAGGATTATTGCCTCTTTGCGGTTCAGGGACCCAAAGCTTTGGATCTATTACAATCCATTACAGAAGTTGATTTAGCAAAGATCAAATTTTATCACTTTTATGAGGGTAAACTGGGTGGAATAGACGAAGTTATAATCTCAGCTACAGGTTATACAGGGGCAGGGGGATTTGAATTGTATGTGAGAAATGAACAAGCAGAAGCGTTATGGAATAAAATATTCCATGCAGGTGCTCAATATGATATCAAACCTATAGGTTTGGGTGCACGAGATACCTTAAGACTAGAGATGGGATATTGCTTATATGGCAATGAAATTGATGATAAAACCTCTCCCCTTGAAGCAGGTCTAGGATGGATTACAAAATTTTCAAAATCCTTTATTAATTCCAAAGCACTCGCCTTGCAGAAAGAAAATGGAATTCAGAAAAAATTAATTGCATTTGAAATTGATGGAAAGGGTATCCCAAGACATGATTACCCAATTATGAATTTAGAAGGTGTCATAATTGGCAAGGTCACTTCGGGAACCATGAGCCCATCCTTAAATAAAGGTATTGGAATGGGTTATATACCCGTGGGTGACCATCAAATAGGGAGGAGCATTTTCATCGAAATTCGACATAAAAAAGTGCCTGCCATCATCTGCAAAACCCCTTTTTTATAAACTTATGTCCTTAACAATCGAGGTGTGCCTCACTCCTAAGTTAATCAATCAACATACTCTCGAGGGAAAAATTGCTGTTGTGGCAGACATATTTCGGGCAACTTCCTGTATAGTTACGGCTTTGTCAGAAAATGCAACTGCTATATATCCTGTAAGTACCATGGACGAATGCTTAAAGTTAGGAACTCAGGGCATGCTAACTGCGGGAGAACGTGGAGGTATCAAAATCAAAGAATTTAACTTAGGAAATTCACCTTTTGAATACATGGGTAAAGTCTCTGGAAAAGAGGTTGCCATATCAACGACTAACGGTACAATCGCTCTAGAAAAGTCAAAAAATGCCGAACAAGTTATTATCGGCTCATTTTTGAATATTACAGCCACAATAAACTATTTAATCGATCAAAAATTACCTGTAATCATTCATTGCGCAGGTTGGAAGGGAGCTCCTAATATAGAGGATACTTTGTACGCCGGGGCCTTGGTTCATCAACTGATCGGTCATGATTATCTAGCCAAAAGTGATTCTGCTAAAATGGCCCTAGATTTATATCGCCGAAATAAGAATTCCTTACTGAAAATAGCATTAGAATCTGACCATGCAAAACGACTTAAAAAATTTGGAATAACGAAAGATCTTGATTTTTGTCTTCAAGTAGACAAATATCCAAACCTTAATGGTAGATTGATGGGTTCAAAAATTATTAAAATCTAATTAGCCTATCCAATTCCATTTTGGACAATTCAAGATCTGAAGCTTTGGTAGAAATTTGTAACTCACGTAAGGAACAAATCAAAGAAACTTACAAAAAAATTAAATAGAAGCCTAATAAATAGCTGCCTGCAAAAAATAAAAATCATGCTTTAAACACAAAAGAAAAGCTAAGCATCCCAATAATCTGCATGTCTCGAATCAAAGTCAATCTTATCCTTAAATTTTAAATATGACCTTTAATTAGAACTTTATCATCATGCTCCAAATATTTTTATACAATTTTCACATGATCCGGGCAATTACCAAAAATTGATTGATATAGGTCAACAGCAACAAAGAAATCGATGGAAAAGTAAAGTCGGTATATTTATTGAAGTGCCCATTTATTTTAATTTCGGATTCTTCTTATGACGGAGGTGATCCCTTAAGTCCTTCTTTTTGAAATTGTTTTCTAATGCCGCAGTCAAATCAATCCCTGTTTGATTGGCCAAGCACATCAAAACCCATAAAATATCTGCCATTTCATCTGCCATATCATAGCGCTCATCAGATTTTTTAAACGACTGATCACCATATTTCCTCGCTATAATACGTGCCAATTCCCCAATCTCTTCTGACAATATGGCCATATTTGTAAGTTCACTAAAATAGCGTACACCAGTAGTATTGATCCATGCATCGACTTTTTCCTGGGCCTCTTTAATTTCCATTAGTTCAAGGTCATTTAATGTTTACAAAATATTAAGAATTTGCTCTTTAATTTTCTCTAGTTCCTCCTTCATCCCCACCACCAATCTTTGAATGTCTGCATGATTCGCTTTAGATCCGATAGTATTAATTTCTCGACCCAATTCTTGACATAAAAACCCCAATTTTTTCCCGCTTGTACCTTGATCATTACTGATTAAATCAATAAAATAATCCAAATGACTACCCAATCTTATTTTTTCTTCTGTCAGATCCAATTTTTCAATATAGTAAATCAATTCTTGTTCAAACCTATTTTGATCTATCTTGACCCGCCGCTTAATCTCTTCAAGCGAATGATAAATTCGACTTTTTAGATTTTCGATCCTACCAGGATCTAATCGCTCTATCTCACTGAGCCCATTTCTTATTTTTTGATAAGAAGCGACCAACGCTTTTTGTAGATTTATTCCTTCCTGCTGTCTGAATTGATTACAATCCGCTACTCCCTCCAAAAGTACTTCTTTGAATACTTCAAAAGAAATGTTTCCTTCTAGATTCTCTTCATGTAAAACAACATTGGGCATGTTCATGGTCATCTTAAATAAAGCTACTTTCCCTTCCGAACCCAGATCTCCAGACAATTGCTCTAGACGTTTGTAATAAGCATCAAATAATTCTTGATCAATCTGAATCAGTGGTTGATCACAATTATTAAGCTCGAAATGAACACCCAAATTGATTTTACCACGACTCAACCCTTTTTCCAGTAGCGCCTTTACTTCCATTTCCCATTTTAAAAATGCTCGAGGTAACCGAAAGGAGGGATCGAAAAACTTGCTGTTGAGTGTCTTTATCTCAACTTTTAAAGAATATTTCTCGGTAATTTTTTCAGCGGAACCAAAACCCGTCATGGATGTAATCATATTGCAATGTTAAAAGTCTAAGCCTAATGAAAGGGTTAATTTTGCGGATTTTATCTGAAAATTCTCCACGGGTCTTGCATAATCAAGTTTGAGATAATAACCCAATAGAGCCGTTCTGAGTCCAAAGCCATAGCTAGCCAGCCACGGACTAGCATAATTTGCCACTTTAGCTTTAAAAGGAGCTTCTACGTAATCAACAAATATAATACTACTTTCTCGAGTAATAGGAATCTTCCCATCCCAAGCAGAGCCAATATCGGTAAAAGCTATCAACATGAAATTTCTCAAAAAAATAGATTTTACAGGAAACCTTGATAAATATTGAAATACTGGGAATTTCAATTCTATGTTAATCAACATAGCAGCCGTACCGTATTTCTCATTTAAATCATAGCCTCGCATATGATTTACGAATTCTGTAAAAAGCAAATTACTATTATCGATATCGTTAGCTACGGTCAAGGGATCTCCTCCAGAATGCTCTTTTGTTTGGGCCAATACCCAATTAGGTACTCCGCCTAAAAGAAATTTTTGTGGATTAAGCCCAAATGATTTCCCAAAGTAAACACGGGTAGCCAATGTCAACTCATTATGGATTTTTTGATAATGCCTAAAATCAAACTTAAATACATTAAAAGATTTATTATTAGAAAATGATTGATTGTAATGAAATTCAACCAGAGCTCTGGTTCCTTGCAAAATGTTGAACCCTCTCTCCTCTGTATTGTCAAAAACGCCTTTTAAATTGAATCCTGTATACCAAAAACGGCTGTCCTCAGCATTTTCAACAGTAGTATTGGCATTTACACTTTCATATTGCAGGTTATTGAAACTCGTTTGCTGAAAAAAGGGATTCAACTCAAGTCTAAATTTATTGGTAAAGGGGACAGCTGCTCCTACTATCAATCCATTTAATTTATAAGATTGCCTCAAAAAATTTTCTGCATCATTTTCAAGGTATATGGATTGTCTAATCAAACGTAATTTAAAGTCCATCCAGTATTTCAAATACTTGTACTCTGCAAAAAAATCGCCTTGATCAAAACTATTTGTCACCATACCTCCTGCGTTGATTATATGATTCCCCAAAATGTCTGAAACCTGAATTTCTGCCAAAAAACCAAACCCTCTGAGTGGATCTAATACAAAATCATTGATAAGGTTATTTGAACTAAACCTAGGCTCATATTTCCGAGGACCACGTACCTCGTTTTCAATAGTTAACCGTTGATAATTTTTAAAAAAAGAATCTATTTTTAACCCACTATTTGGTTTCGCTTTGACTTCTCTTTCTTCAAAGTTATAGTCTTCTGTATCTATATAATCGGAATCTCTAGATGGGTTAGATTCACCAAAAACAAACACATCAGGGTCTACATCTGGTACGACTACTTCCTGAAGTGTACTGTCAAAATTTAATGACTCTTCTTCGCCTTGATTAAATAGACTTTCTGCCTTTGCATTGACTAACGCATTTTCTTTTTTTAGTTTTTCAATCTTTCTTCTATTAAGTTCCTCAGATATATATAAGCCTTGTCTGATTTTTTGACGTGTCGTTTCAGTGGTAAATTTTGAAGACTCAATATCTATATTGGGATAATAATAAATACGATCCTCCCCCTGGTCGAAAGCTATAAAAATCATCCCATTATCATTACCAAAAT
Organism: Flammeovirgaceae bacterium; assembly: GCA_002691385.1. Lineage (GTDB taxonomy): Bacteria > Bacteroidota > Bacteroidia > Cytophagales > Cyclobacteriaceae > UBA4465. Next base: position 24,285 of record NZHT01000033.1, read on the forward strand.
GTAAGTCGAAATCCTTGAGGCTACTGTTAAAATTGGTTACTTGAGTTTTAATACCCTCCGGCATTTCATACTTGAATACATTAGTAATACCCCTTTGATCACTCAAAAAATATAATTCCAATTGATTTTTAAATATGGGTTTCGTATCTCTAGTATTAGTATTAGTCATTCTAAAATATTGTTGGGTCGTTGTATCAATATCGAATAAAAATAAATTGAAATGGTTATTTAAATGTTTGATGCTTGTATCTGAAATATTTAAAGCATCCGAGGGGCGATTAGAGCTAAAAACAATAGCTGCGGTTCCGGGTATGAAGGTTGGGTCAATATCATCAAAAATATCAGAAGTAATTCGACGAACTGAATTTCTCAATACGCTGACAAGAAAAAGATCACTTTGTCCATCCGTGTCTCCACTTAAGATGGCTAATCTTCCATTTTTATTTAAAGAAAAGCTTTTAACTTGGTTGAACCTTGTGAGGGGTTTTTCATTAAGAAGACCCGTTTCAAGATGATAAGTAGCTAGGTATAAAAAACCTCGTTTAAAATAAATAACTCCCAAAAGATTATCTCCGGCAAAATCTAATAGGGGAAGATCTTTATCTATATGATCTGCTTCCACTTGATAGCCTCCTTGGAGAATGCGAGTTTTTTTTCCAGTATCCATATCTCTCAAATAAATGGAAACCTTACCATGGGCATTCCCAGTATAGGCAATGTATTTTCCTGATTCACTAACTGCTACATCATTAAAATATAGATTTTCTTTTTTATTGGTTGCAATGATTCTGTCCTTAACAAAAGGCTTATAATTCTCATCAATTTGATCATCCCCAAAGGCATAGTAATTTTTCCAATTTTTAGAAAACTGCTTATAGCTAATTCCTAGCGTATTACTTATACTTACATCCTCTTTATGCATAATTCTAGTCAAATTAAGGATATTAGATATATTAGAGACTCCATATTTGATGGCGATATAATTCCATATAGCTTGTCCTAAGACACCCGCTTGGTCACCTTGAATCTTTTTTTCTTTCTTGATGTACTTGGCATCAAGATAATCTCTTATAAAATCATCCATTTTCAGATCCCAACCATAGGCCAAATACCTTGCTGCACCATCTATGAACCATTCGGGAAGCTTTAGAAGATGTGAACTTTGAAAGACCTCTTTAAGACTACCACCGAAAAGCATATCATTAATTAAAACACGAGATAAAAGATAAATAAGTTCTTCTTTAAACACCTGTACCGTTCCTGGATTTGCAATTTCAAGCTGTAGCTTGACAAACTTCATTTCTCCTCCAATAGTGAAAACGGAACCATCAATACCTATATTACTTTGCTGAAGATCATTGTAGGAGTTATAAATGATAATCTTAGTTTTGGCACTGGGCGCATAACCTAATACATCTGTCAATCTATTAAATTCATCTTCTAAATAATCAATAGCCTCTTTGGCATACTTACCTCCTTCATCATAATAATAAACATCAAAATGACTGGTAGAATAGTACAGCCAATTAAACTTTTTGTATTGAATCCTATTTTGACCAAATTCTGTATCGTAATATTGGCCAAACGAGATTGAAATCGACAGTGAACAAATAAATAATAATATGATTTTTTTAAAATTCATTTTTCAGCGAATGGGATTTACCTCCAACGTCATTTTTTTACCAAAGCAAATATGATCTGCCAAACTCATTGCAAAATAAGGAATCAATGAGACGCCCTTACTTCCAAAACCATTAAATATAGCCACATTCTTATACTTATGATGAAATCCTACAAATGGCTTTCTGTCGAAAGTAGCAGGTCTCAGTCCTGCCTTATGTTTCAAGACCTTCAAATTTCCAATATATAACTTACTTAATCTATTCAAGAGTTCCCGCCTTCCTTTTTCGGTTGGATCCTCATCTTGATATTGAATGTCATAGGTAGAACCCACTCTTATATGATTTTTGTAAGGCAGCATAAAAATACCTTTACTTATGACATGATCTATCTTTAAACGACATGAAATGTCTAAAATTTCTCCCTTAACTATTTTAAATTTTAAATTAGACCACAACGGATTATTTACAGCCATCGGTCCTTCACAAAAAATAATTTGATCCGCCTCAAAGGATCCTAGTTTTATTTGTGTTTCCTCCACTTCTAATGCTTCAAAATGCACTCTTCCTTCAGTGTACAAATCTTTGGTTTTGAAATATTTTTTACATTCACTTATCAACATTGATACATCAACCATACCAGAATTGTTTAAAAAGAACCCTCCCAAGGGATCTACTAATTGATCAATTCCTATTGAATAATTCACAGTTAATTTGGTATAGGGAGTGTAACCTAACTCCACAGTTCTCAAAGACCAATCATTTTGTTCTTCTATATTATTGAATGGCCGATAAATAGTTTTTCCAAAATGAAACCTCGCATTCATTTTTTTTTCTAAATCTTGATAATAATTAGATAGATCTGGAAACAACTCATCTGCAAACCATGTTTTTACCATTTTACGTCCAGTGATAGGATTATACAAACCGGCAGCCACTTTTGATGAGCTTACAATCGGATTGTTATCCAATACCATGATATTTTTTCCTCTTTTCTCGAGCTCTAAAGCCAATAAACTTCCAGCTAATCCCTGCCCAATAATCAAAATATCTAGCTTTTGCATCGTCTTACCGACTTTTTAAGCAAATTTGCAGTAAAATGTATTATTTATGAACATAAAATCCTTTGTATTCAACGCTTTTTACGAAAACACTTATTTATTATCCAGTTCTAACCTTGAAACACTCATTTTAGATCCTGGCTGCTACGAAGATTTTGAAAAAAAAGAACTTTCAAACTTCATAAAAATTAATAAATTGAAGCCTATTGCCATCATCAATACTCATTGCCACATCGATCATGTGCTAGGTAACGATTATTTGAAAAAATTATATGATATCCCCTTATGGATTCCGGCTACAGAGAAAAATTTACTAAAATCTGTCGCGACCTATGCACCCACCATGGGCATTCAGGATTATCAGGAAGCACACCCAGATAAACTACTCGGTGAAAAGGATGTGATTACCTTTGGATCTGAAAAATTAGAAATTTTATTCGCACCTGGTCATTCTGAGGGACATCTAATGTTCTACCACGCCGCTAAAAAATTATTGATGGCTGGGGACGTAATTTTCCGTGAAAGTATTGGTCGGACGGATCTTCCTGGTGGTAATTTTAAAACCTTAGAAGAAAGCATTAAAAATCAGGTATTTACACTCCCTGAAGGAGTTGTAATTTATCCAGGCCATGGCCCTTGTACCACAGTAAGTCATGAAAAAAAGAACAATCCCTTTGTAAAACCTTGAATATATTTAAACACATGCCCAACTTCCTCACCGCTCTCAATCTATTGATGGGAGTACTGGGCATCATAAATATTTTTGAGGGTAACTACCAACACACCATTTATTTTATAATGGCCGCTGGGATTTTTGACTTTTTAGATGGTTTCACAGCAAAATTACTTCATGTAACCAGCTCATTTGGCAAAGAATTGGACTCTTTGGCTGATATGGTCACTTTTGGTATACTTCCTACGTTGTTCCTGTTCAAGTGGACTTCCATTATACATGATAATTCCTATTGGTTGGCTTACAGCACTACGATAATCCCCGTTTTTGCTGCCTTCAGACTAGCCAAATTCAATTTAAATCCAACACAATCTGATGGGTTTATTGGATTACCTACCCCCGCCGCAGCCCTGCTATCAGTAACCATAGTCGAGACCTCCTTTTTGGTTTCCTGGATTTATTTTATCCCCATTTATAGTCTTATCGTAAGTCTCCTTATGATCGCACCCATTAAAATGCTCAGTTTCAAATTTAAATCCATGATTTTGAGTGGTAATGAGCTGAGGTACATAACCCTGTTCGTGATGCTCATTGGATTAACTCTGTTTCAACTAAATTTTTTACCCTACATAATACCTATTTACATTATTCTATCCTTGCTCGCAAATTTGCCTGCAATGCTCAAAATTTTCAGTAAATAAATAATTTTAGAGATTTAAAATCGTTAAATAAAGCTGTGAAATTACTTTATGCCTTGCTTTTTTTTATCCCCTTTGTATCGATTGGTCAAACCGCTTTGTTCGATCAGGGCTATTGGTACAAAATTGGTGTCACCGAAGAGGGAATCTATAAAATCGATAAGAACTTTCTTGATGAAATAGGGATTGATTATAGCGAACCTCATACACTCAAAGTATTTGGTAACGGGATAGGTATGCTTCCACAAGCCAATAATGAGAAAAGGCCACAAGGACTGATTGAAAATAGCCTCAAAGGTTATGGTCTTGCAGATGGCATTTTCGATGACAACGACTTTCTACTCTTTTATGCAAATGGACCCAATGATTGGACTTGGGAAGATGATCTTTGGCAATTTGAAAAAAATATTTTTTCTGATACTGCCTATTACTTCATCACCTCAGAGGGTGCAGCAGGAGCTAGGGTAACAGAAGCACCTACTTACAATCTAAGAAATAGCTTTAATACTTCCTATGTATCACGTCATGTGCATGAATTAGATGAGGTAAATCTATTAAGCAATTCAGGTAGAGACTGGTTTGAGAATTATTTTAGGGCAGGAGAAAGTAGAAGCTACAATTTTCGGACCGAAGGTGCATTAGACACCATCAAGGCCTTTATTAAAGTCGTGGGCCGGAGCGATTTAGCAGGTGTCTTTGAAATTTATGAAAATGAAACCTTATTAGGACCCATCAACTATGATGGTATTAACACTGAATCAGGTTCCAATTATGATCTGAAAGGAGATGTGCAAAATAAAATTTTCAAATTTCTCGTCAATGATGATGTCACCGCACTAACTCTAAAACTCCCTGTGGTTTCAGGTTATGATGTACTTATTGGCTATTTAGATCAAATAGTCCTGACATATGCCAGCGATTTAGTCCTTCACAATGACTTTATGCTATTTTCAAATCCCTTGTTGGAAGAGGACACGATCACCTACGAAGTCATCAGCGATAAGGAAATAGAAGTCTGGGACATCACGAGCCATTTGGTGGAAAGTTTGCCCCTTCAATCAGTGGGGAGTAGCCATAAGTATACGACCTTAAATCGTGATCAGCAACGCTTTGTAGCATTTTCAAATCAAAATTTACCTCAACCCATCGCCTTTCATCCAATTCTAAACCAATACGTCTCAAGGCTAAATCCAAGGGATGGCCTCATCATTACCCATCCTGAATTTATAGCATCTGCTGATCGACTTGCTCGTTTTCACTCAACCCATGATCAGTTAGATGTTGCGGTTATCACAACTAATCAGATTTATAATGAATTTTCATCGGGGATGCAAGACCTAACAGCCCTCAGGGATGCAATTAAGTTTTATCGGAGTCTTAATAATAGTTTTCGCTATGTGTTGCTCATGGGGGATTGTTCTTTTGACTACAAAGATCGAATACCCAATAACACCAACTTTGTCCCTGTTTACGAATCCCGAAATTCCATCAATCCAATCAATAGTTATTCTTCAGATGATTATTTTGGTTTTTTAGAAGATGATGAGGGACTTTGGATTGAAAATAACGAAGGAAATCATAGCTTAGAAATTGGAATTGGAAGACTTCCAGTCAAAACCCAAGAAGAAGCGAAAAATATGACTGATAAAATCATCCGCTACGCTTCTAGCAAAAGAATGTATGGATCTTGGAAAAATAGCATCACATATGTAGTTGATGATGGAGATGCCAATTTACATCAAAGGGCTGCTGAAAATCTTGCCGATTATTTTAATGATTTTCAACCACAAACCCAGCTGAACAAATTGTACATAGATGCATTGCCCCAAGAAGTACTGGCTAGTCGGCAATCTGCTCTCCTCACTCGAGAGGCACTTATAAACGTACTTGAAGAAGGCACCTTTATGGTGGATTATTTGGGTCATGGAAATGAAAGACAATGGGCTATTGAAAATATCCTAGATGCGACACTAATTAATGATTTAACCAATCGTTTTCATTTACCTCTGTTCTTAACGGCAACCTGTGAATTTGGACGGTATGATGACCCATCAATTAATACCTCAGGTGCCGAAAAGCTCTTACTCAACGAAAATGGGGGAGCCATTGCCCTGCTAACTACCACCCGACCCGTTTATGCTTCTTCCAATGAATTAGTCAATAGGGAATTTCATAAAAATTTGTTCAAAACTGAAAATGGATCTTTCTTAAGATTAGGAGATATAATTAGACTCACAAAAAACGAAAGTATTTCTGGTGTGAATAATCGAAATTTTTCACTGCTAGGAGACCCCATGCTACGACTTCAGTATCCAGAAAATAAAATCATCATTGATAGTATCAACGGATTAAATGTTATAGATCTAGGTACCGATACATTAAGTGCACTTGAAAAAATAAGGTTGAATGGATCTATAAGATCGATCGACAGCTTGTTTCTTACAGACTTTAATGGAAGTGTAAATATTTCCGTTTTTGATCGAATCACGGAAAAAGAAACGTTAGGTCAAGAAAATCCTACATTTACTTATACTGTAAGAGAAAATAAAATTTTTGAGGGTCAAGCCACGGTTTCCAATGGCCATTTTTCGATTGAATTTATAGTCCCAAAAAATATCAGTTACCAATTCGAGTTTGGAAAAATAATTATGTATGGCCAAAACAATGAGCTTACAAGTGATGCTACAGGTTTTTTTGAAGATTTTGTTATGGGTAATACAGTAGAAAATCCTGCTGCAGACAATGATCGCCCGGAAACAATCCTTTATATCAATGATGACTCTTTCAGTGAAGGAGATATAGTAGGGGAAAATGTACTTTTCATTGCAAAAATAACAGATAAAAGTGGTATCAATACAACAGGCATCGGCATCAATCAAGACATTACCTTAACCATGGAAGATGGAAGCCTCTATGTTTTAAATAATTATTATGTGGCCGATCTAAATACTTTTCAGTCAGGAACTATCACTTTCCCCTTAAGAAACCTGTCTTTTGGAAATCATACAGCAACTCTAAAAATATCTGACATATACAATAACACCACCACTCGATCCGTTAACTTTGTAGTTTCTACCGAGCCTAAATTATCGCTTTATAATGTGATGAATTATCCTAACCCAGCTATAGATGGTACCACTTTTACATTTGAACATGACCGAATAGGAGAAGCTTTAGACATTAAACTAGTAATATATGATACCCGAGGAAATATCATCAGTAAAGAATTATTTGAAATTGATGACAGCCCGAAAAAAATTGATGAGCTCTATTTATCTTTTCCGCCGGGCAAATTCAGAAAAGGAATTTATTTGTATCGAATAGAAGTTACAAGTTCGAAAGATCAAGCAAAAGGATCGGCTATTGAACGTTTACTTATAAATAATTGAACTAACTTTACCTCACAAAATGCGAATAATTAAAGCCTTTTTATATTTCATCCCCATTATTTGGATCCCTTTTTTTACCAAAGGACAAGTACGTGTTACTGGCCAAGAAGGAGATAATCCCATTTCAGTGGCAGTTCCATTTGTAAGCTTTGCCCCTGACAGTAGGGGATCTGCGCTAGGTGATGCCGGTGCCGCTACAAGCCCTGATGCCCAGAGTATTCATTGGAACAATGCAAAACTCGCTTTTATTGATTTTAGCTCAGGTTTGTCTTTTTCGTATTCACCATGGTTAGGGAATATCGTCGACGATATGTCTCTCAATTATCTCACTTACTATAAAAAAATAGATCAAATTCAGACATTTGGCATCAGTATGAGATATTTTGATTTGGGAGAAATTCAACTCACCGATGTCACTGGATTACCCATTGGCATTGAAAATCCTCGTGAGCTGTCCTTTGATGCAACTTACTCTAGAAAATTAACCGAAAATCTAAGTGGGGGACTTAGCATCAGGTACATTTGGTCTAATTTATTGGGAAACAGTACTGGCGCTCCCAGTGCAAATGCAGGAAAAAGCCTTGCTTTTGATTTAGGTTTTTATTACATTAAACCACTAACTATAAGTGGCTTAGATACGGACTTATCATTAGGTGCTCACATCTCTAATTTAGGCCAGAAGATAAGTTATACAAGTGAAGAATTCGAAGATTTTATCCCAGCTAATCTCAGGATTGGGACTGCACTAAAAATAAATTTAGATCAATACAACTCTTTCACTTTTATCTTCGATGTAAACAAATTATTGGTGCCTTCGCCGCCTATTTATGAACGGGATACCGATGGAAATTTGATATTAGACAATGATGACAATCCTACCATTTCATCAGGTAAAGATCCCAACCGTGCATTCATCAGTGGTACATTCGGTTCTTTCAATGATGCCCCCAATGGCTTTAGTGAGGAAATACAAGAACTCACTTTTTCCGTAGGTACAGAATACTGGTATGGAAAAATGGTAGCTGCCAGAGTAGGGTATTTTCATGAACATGAAAATAAAGGAGCCAGAAAATATTTTACTGTAGGCTTTGGGGTACGATATTCTACTTTTGGCCTCGACTTATCTTATTTAATTCCTCAAGAGCAAAACAATCCATTAGGAGATACCCTCAGATTATCTTTCTTATTTAATTTCAATAATAAGGAACCCCTCGACATCTCCTCATGATGGATCGGACTCTTGCACCGGCGTCTTTTCCCGTAAAGAATTTTAATTTCAGAAACTCCCGTAAAATCAAATTGAATGGTGATATTGATGGCCTTATCATTCCAGACAAACAACATTCTATTTGTTCAATAGAAATTATTTTCCAAAGTGGTAGCTGGTTTGAAAAAAATCCAGGTATTTCTTTTTTAACAGGTAAGATGCTCCTTGAGGGAACCAAGACCAAAAATGGAGAAGAATTAGTGTCGGCTTTTGAGTATATGGGTGCTCACATAGAAATTCAAACCACAGTTGATGATTCTCGTATACGTCTCTTCGCCACACAAAAGCATATTCACTCAAGTCTGTCCTTACTTCAAGAAATACTTTTTACACCCAGCTTCCCTACACAAGAGTTTAAAGTCATTAAGAATTTAAAAGCTGAGCAAATAAAGATGCAGCTTGCAAAAAATACCTATTTTGCTTCTTCATCTTTTCATGAATTATTATTCGGTGCGGACCATCCCTATGGCCGTTGTATAAATAAAAAAGAGATCGAAGAGAGATCTCTTTTTGAAATCAAAGATTTTTTTCGCCTAAAATTTCAGAATCGTCCCAAAGTGGTAATTTGCGGTGATATTGATGAAAATATTATCGAAAAAATAGCTCTTCTTTTAGTTAATATAAATAAAAATGACCAGCATATGCCTCATTTCTCAATACGTCCAAATCACCATCACCAAACGATCGAACGCTCAGATAGTGTGCAGGCTTCACTTAGGATAGGCGCTCAAACAATTAATAGAGGACATCCAGAAATTCATAAATTAACGGTGGCCAATAAACTTTTAGGTGGTTTTTTTGGATCCCGGCTCATGAAAAAATTAAGAGAAGAAAAAGGATTAACATATGGAGTTTATTCATCCATAACCCATGCTAAAAATGCCTCTTATTGGACAATTTCAACAGAAATGAAAATAGATAATGCCGAACATTCACTAGAAGCCATTCACGAAATTATAACTGAACTTGCTCAAAATTATCCTTCTCTTTCAGAAGTTATCATGCTCAAAAATTTCCTAAGAGGAAAATTTCTTAGCTCTATGAATTCCATCTTAGATGTTGCCTCTATGTACAGCCTCCTTTTTGTGAATGGCATCCCTCAACATTTTTTAAAAACCTCTTTAGAAACCATAGATACCATTCGTCCTAAAGACATATCGGAGATGATACATAAATATTATCTAAATGCAGACAAATCATCCTTGTCTGTCCGATAAATGCCTTATAATTAAATATTGATTTTCCTCCTTAATTGAAGCATATTTTAGAGCCAGTTTTATGTAACCCCTATAATTCATCAATCCGACCCTATCGTCTTGGATGACCACCAACAAATCCCCTCTAATAGGGATGATGTCATCATAATCGGTCCGCAACATGATATCTCCAGACGAATTCGCAATCCCTATAGCTCCATTGAGACCTTCAAGTAAATAGTTGCCTAGCGACTGATCAATACTTACATATCTTAAAGAAAGGATGAGCTTACCTGAGAGATCTATGAGACCAAATTTCCCTTTCTGCCCTATCACCGCCACACCTTCCCTATAAGGAAATACCTGGTCATATATTGGTTGAACAATCAATCTCTCCTCGGTATCTATAAATCCCCATTTATTACCCAATTTATAACCAAATCGCTCATCGGAAAAGCAAAGCAAACTATCATAACGATTAGCTATTCTCAAATTCCCCTTTTCATTAATAAAACCATACTTTCCATCTTTCTTTATCATGTAGAGGCCAGTGCAATAATTAAGCACTTCACTGATACCATCCTCCGATCTGATCAAATACTTCCCTGATTCATCTAAAAGCACCGTACCAAGACTGTCTTTTCCCCAGAACAGATGACCTACTTTGCCAACCTGGTCATAAAATGGATCTAAAATAACATCTCCTTGCGGAGATAAGATGCCTCTTTGACTAGAAGTATTTCTTATTTCCAAATATGAACCATGATCAAAAATATCTCCGATAATCTCATAAATGACATCACCTTCGAAGCTAAGAAGTGAAGCCGTTTTTTCGCTTTGAACAATTATACCATAGGAACCAATAGCTAATTCATCAAATATTGGAGCTACTATCCAATGTTCAAAAAGATCGATCACTCCCCATTTACCCAAATAATTAATGGCTATTTTATAGTTATAACCTGCACCTATCGAATCATATTTTAAAGAAATTATTTCATCCCCTTTAAAATCTAGAAAGCCCCAAAACTGATTATTTTTAACTGGAATCATCGAAAATAAATGATTAGAAATATGCTGATAGGCTTTGTCTGAAACCTTCAAACCAAATTTATTATAAACCTCCCATTTACCTTTCAAAAATGCATAAAAAAAGGGAGCATCATAATGAATTGAATCTCTTCTCAGAATAATAGGTTTTCCCTCAGTATCCATAACCGACCAAGTATCAGATTTCTCATAATGATTCAACATAAAACCATCGTTTTGAGCACTGAGCTTTTCATTACTCCTAATAAACTGATTTGATGACGGATTCACCAAACGTTCTTGGCTCCCATTACAATAAGCTACAAGAATATCAGCATCGAATGCAAGTGAATCTGCTCTGACTGTGATGACATGTTTTAAATCTAGATTTCGAACTTCCCATAAGGGAAAACGGATAACCTCATTTTTTCCATATACCCGTTTATATTCTGTTTCAAGCAGCGCAACCCTTCCCTCGAAATCTAATAACCCGTATTTGCCTCCTTTTTCCACACAGATCCCCTCAGGAACAACTGCAAATTGATCAAACTCTTGGAATGGACTGTCTATTCCGTCTATTCGAAATAAAGACCATTTATTTAAAAAATTTTGAGCCATTACAACCTGTTCATTAACAACCTTAATTTCTCTATATTTAGGAGATAAAATTAAGTTGAAATCCTTATCGTAAAACCCCTTTTTTATAACTCCGTAGTCGTAAGTTGAAGTTACATAACCCGCGTATCCGGACTCAATTGAAAAATAATTACAACTGATCTTGATGTCCCCTTTTGAATCAATAATGCCATAAAACAATTGATTACTTAAATTACCCTTAATTGAAGCAAGAATATAGCTCCGTTCAATCACCGATAATTTATAATAGATGGCCGGTGATGTTTTTTTAGTTTTAATATTTAATAACCCCCAATTACCACGATGAGAATAACCAATCAGGTTATCCAACCACTCAAAATTTCCACTTGACCATCCAATTTGATCATATACTGGTGCAATAACAACATCTCCATCTTGATCTTGAAGTCCATAGTAGGACTCTTTTTTTATTAGACTATATTGTTCCTGGGCAAATCCAATATGAAAAAAAATGCAGAAAAAAGAGTGAGAGTGGAACGAATGCCGTATCTGACAATCAAATGCTATCTTTTAGACGTTAATTCATCTTTTTCAAGATTAAAGAGGTCATTGAGCACCTCAACCAATGTTTCGGCTTCTCCCCTTTTACAGGCGGCTTTTAACTGAAGTACAGGAAGTTTGATTACTTTCTGAACAATGCTCTTGGTCACTCTATCCATCAGTTCTTGCTCAACCTCTGTCATCTTTCCTAAATATCGAGCAATTTCTTCCTTTCTTATTTCCTCTAAAGCTTTTTTTAGTTTTTTAATGGTAGGAGATACTTCCATTTCCAAAGACCAATTTTTTAATTCCTTAATCATTTCTTCCAAGATTTGCTCAACTTCTGTTATAGCTGTTCTTCTGCGCTCGATGATGCCAGAGGTATGTTGTTCTATTTGATCTACATTATACAAGATAATCCCATCTATGGTATCTAGTGAGGGGTCCATGCTTCTAGGAACTGCTAGGTCAATAAATAATTTTTGTGACAACAATTGATCAGGAATATGATCCTTCATAATTATCAGCTCTGACACTTGGACTGATGAAACAATAACATCAAATTTAGCAATATTTTTGATCAGTTCTTCATAAGGAAGCACCTCATAATCATACTGTTTAGCCAGCATTTGAGTGGTGTGGGCACTTCGGTTAGTCAGGGTAATTGATGCATTTAACTCCCCCATATTATCGGCAACATCTCGCCCTATTTCTCCTAACCCCAAAATTAAAATTTTAGGATCTGAAAAATTTTGAATGAATTGCTGTACTAACCCTACACAAGCATAAGATACCGAAGCGGCACCGTCCCGAAAAACAGTCTCCTGAACTACTCTTTTATTTGTATAGAAAATCGTATGCATCAACCGGTGAAAAAAAGGTCCGGAAAGATGTTGGTCAGCAGAACATTGATAAGCCTTTTTTACTTGATTAGAAATTTGAATATCACCCAGAACCTTGGCTTCAAGTCCTAAGGCTACTCTAAATAAATGCCGTAAAGCCAATAACTTCTCTTTCCCCCAGAAATAAGTATCAATGCTATCATCAAGCCCTTTTTCAACTTTTATTAAATTTAGAATAGCATTAGACAAATCTAAATCTGAGATATAATAAATTTCAGTTCGATTACAAGTTGAAAGAATCAAAGCTTCTTCAACACCCAAAATTTCTCGCATTCTATCTAAAAAGTTTCTATTTTCATTTTCAGAAAAAGCTACTGATTCTCTGATCGCAATGGGCGATGAGTCATAAGAAAAACCAATAACTTTTAAACTCTCGTACATAGAAAAGAAATAATTGGATAACAAAAATAGCCTCAATGTTTTTTATATTGAACTTTAAAGAGAAAATTCTTATAAAAAGGCATATTTTAAGTTAAAAATTATTGATGAAAAAATTAGTGCATTTAGAATTAATCAACTGATTTTTTCAAGAACAGAGACCAATAGAGTGATTTTTTCAATCATTCTAATTTTTTTAACCTTTTTTTCGAAGTGGAACTCGCCTAAAAATAGCGCTCCTAAAATAAATCCAAATATACAGATTGGCTCGGGAAATTGGAGTCAGAAAGTTATAAACTCAAAAGAATTAAAGGATTTTTCAAGTTTAGACAAAGAAATTGAGCTTATTGCAATTAATCTCAACTCCATCTCAGTATAGGACTTGAAAAACTAGGGATCAATGATTTCATAATAAACAAAACAGAAAATATCCCAAAAGAGGATTATTTCAATGAGGCAGATGACTTAAAAAAACATGTGGCATAGATACCTCATTCTATTCATTCTCCCCAACATTAAAATTTCACAAAAAAGGATCCAAATGCACGATGATGAAAAACGTAAGTCTGATCTCCATATATAATAAAAAATCAAACAATGTGTCTCTCGAATTATGGCTGAGTAACAGCCGCTATCCTTAAGCCAATTTGATCAATATCCTTTAGTGTATCTATTCGCATGAATTGTGTCAACTTCATCCTATAATATCCAGAAGTTTCAAAAGAATACGATTTGATAAAATCAAAATTAAGATCAAAGCTACTCCCCATTCCTGTACCCAAAGGCTTCCCTGTTTTAGGTTCAAACAAAATAACCTCAGTTAAATCTGTTTTGATCAAACTATCCTCATGAAATAGCTCATATTTAATATACAAATTATTAAATGCATAGCTGTTTTTATTTCGTACCATTCCTGTAATCTGATAAGGAGTATCAAAATCTATAATATGAAACTCAAATAGCTGACTTGATTTTTGAGGCCAAAAACCTTTTAAATCATAATGCTTTTCAAAAATACGATTTCGGTCACACCCCATCAGGGAAAACAAAATACATAAACAAAATATTCTCATCTATTTTTTAATTTCAAATTCTCAAAAAAAAATCAATCACTGCTCAAAATTTAGACCATTCGAGAATAATTTTCTTAAATCAAAAAGAAACCTTATTCTATCTTAAATTTATTTAGCTAAATCAAACCCTATGTCTGTTCTATAGTTTATACCCTTACATTTTACAAAATCAACACCCCGGTAACTGTTGGCCAAAGCTTCCGTTAAGTGATTTCCCAATCCAGTAATGGCTAATACACGTCCACCTTTAGTGAGTAAATTATGACCTTCTTGAGCAGTCCCCGCATGAAATGGGATAATGCTTTGGTCATTATTGGAAGCTATTTTGATACTTTCCCCAGTTTCATAAGACCCTGGATACCCATTCGAGACTAATACAACCGTAGCCGCTGCATTTTCCTCAAAAGTCACAGAAACATCAGATAGCTCCCCTCGAGCAGTTGCCACCAATAATGGTACAATATCTGATTTAATCCTTGGCATAACTACTTCAGTTTCAGGATCACCCATTCGAACATTATATTCAATTACCATGGGTTCTTCACCTACTTTAATTAAACCAAAAAACACGAATCCATGATAATCAAATCCTTCGGATTTTATCCCTTTGATCGTTGGAGCAACGATTTTATCTTCTACTTTTTTCATAAAATGTGCATCGGCAAAAGAAACTGGTGATACGGCCCCCATACCTCCCGTATTTGGGCCTGTGTCCCCTTCACCTATCCGTTTATAATCCTTAGCCTCAGGTAAGATGACATAACTATCTCCATCTGTTAAAACGAACACAGACAACTCAATACCATCCAAAAATTCTTCGATCAAAACATTTTCGCTCGACGGCCCAAACTGACCCCTTAACAATTTTTCCAAACTTTCTTCAGCTTCCTGACGATCTTTGGTGATGATTACCCCTTTTCCTCCTGCCAAACCATCTGCCTTAAGTACATAGGGTGGGGTGAGTCCTGCTAAAAACTGTTTACCGGCCACTAAATCTGCCTTGGTGAATATTTCTGCATCAGCAGTAGGAATCCCATACTTCAACATAAACTTTTTGGCAAAATCTTTACTACCCTCTAGCAATGCTCCTGCAGCACTTGGTCCAACAACTAACAGATCCTTTAATTTGGACTCCTTTTTTAAAAAATCTACCACACCATTTACCAAAGGATCTTCTGGTCCAATCACTAATAGGTCAATGCCTAGACGCACAACCGTATCTAATATTCCTGGTTTATCGTTTACCTCTAAAGATAAGTTAATTGCTATTTCCGCGGTTCCTCCATTCCCCGGTGCCACAAAAAGTCCTTCACATAAGTCACTTTGACTTATTTTCCACGCCAAGGCGTGCTCTCTACCTCCTGAACCTAGTATCAGTATTTTCATTCTTAATTTGTTTGTAATCTGTTCTGCACCCTAAATCTTCATTCAATGTGCGTATTCGGACATGAATTTGATACGCATCAAACGTACCTCATCTTCAGAATACTCCTCCTCGAGATCAATGATGGCTTCACTCAAATCCCCAGACTCCGAAATCAGAAAATAATCAATTATATCGTCTTGGCGTTCATCATCCAAAAGATGATCTAGATAATAGTTGAGATTTAATTTGGTTCCTGATTCGCAAATATTCTCAATTTCTGTTATGAGCTCTTCGTAGGTAATTCCTAAGCTGGATGCAATGTCCTCCAAATCATACTTTTTATCAATTTGATTGATGATGCTGATCTTATTTCTGGACTTAATTCCTGAAGATTTTATCAAAACATCTGAAGCCGTCATGATATCATTATCATTCACATATTGATTAATCAAATCTAAAAAAGGCTTCCCAAATTTTCGAGCCTTACTCTCTCCTACACCGATGATCATTCTTAAATTCTCAATAGTAGAAGGAAAAAAAGTGGCCATTTCTTCTAATGCAGGCTCCTGAAAAATTACATAAGGTGGCAAGGATTTTTGTTTGGCTACAGTTTTTCGTAATCCCTTTAATAGATTAAATAATACGATATCATAAGATTGAAGGTTAGGTTTTAATTTCTCTATTTCCTCCTCTTCACCATCCGTCTGATATTCATGATCTTTGGTTAATTTAATAGAATAACTTTTTTCAAGATATTCTTTACCTTTTGAAGTTACCTTAAATATACCTGGTGTATCAATATCTTTCAATAATAATTCATTGAATAAGGCTTGCCTTAGAACGGATTTCCAGAAGAAATCCTGTTCTTCGGCCCCTAATCCAAATCCTGGCAATTGATCATGGCCATAACTTTTGATATGCTGATTTCTTTTCCCCAAGATGAAGTTAACGATGTGATTAATTTCAAATCGCTCTTGGGTATTGAGTACTGCGTTGATAACGGTAATTAAATATTCTGCCCCTTCAAATTGCTCTTTTGGATGCTGGCAATTATCACACATCCCACAATTATCTTGATCATATTCTTCCCCAAAATAATGTAGAAGCTGCGTTCTTCTACATACTGAAGACTCTGCATAATAAGCAATCTCCTCTAATAATAATTTTGAATTTTCACGTTCATTAACCGGCTTATCTTTGTTGAATTTCTCAAGCTTAAGGACATCATTATAACTATACAGCATCAGACATATACCTTCAAGACCATCTCTACCGGCCCTTCCTGTTTCCTGATAATATCCTTCAATAGACTTAGGTGCATCATAATGAATGACAAAGCGAACATCTGGTTTATCTATGCCCATTCCAAAAGCAATGGTAGCTACGATTACATCTATTTCTTCATTAAGGAAGCCATCTTGATTAGCAATGCGCTGATGACTTTCCAGTCCGGCATGATATGGAGCGGCATTTACGCCATTTACTTCTAATAATTCCGCAATTTCTTGAACCTTTTTTCTACTCAGACAATATATAATCCCTGACTTACCATTCTGTTCCTTAACAAACTTAATCAGTATTTTCTTTGCTTGCTGCTTGGGCTTAACTAAATAGTGAAGATTGGGTCTATTGAAAGAGGACTTAAAAAGGTTTGCACCTTCCATATCTAAATTTTTCATTACGTCCAATTGAACCTTAGGAGTAGCCGTCGCGGTCAACGCCATGATAGGCATTTCTCCTATTTGAGAGACAATAGCCCGAATTCTCCTGTACTCGGGTCTAAAGTCATGCCCCCATTCAGAAATACAATGGACCTCATCAATGGCGACAAAAGCAATATTAGCCTGATTTAAAAAATCAATATTATCCTGTTTTATTAAAGATTCAGGAGCCACATAGAGTAATTTAACTTCTCCAGAAATAACCTCTTTCTTTACTTTTTTTATCTCCGTCTTGGTAAGTGTAGAGTTAAGAAACTTAGCATTGACTCCTAAAGCAGCCATTTGGTCTACCTGATTTTTCATTAAGGCAATCAAAGGCGATATTACGATCGTTGTTCCTTCACTGATAATGGCAGGCAATTGATAACACAAAGACTTACCTGCTCCAGTCGGCATAATCACAAAAGTATTTTTACCTGCTAAAATATTATGAATAATTTTTTCTTGATCGCCTCTAAATTCGTCATATCCAAAAATCCTTTTTAAATCGGTTTTTAAAATTGACATATTTGCTATTTCTATCATTTTTTAATCTTTTGGCTGGTTGACCAACACAAAAAGTATTAGAATACTTAATTTACACTCGAAATATTATAATCTCAAATAAACAAGAAATATCAACTGAAAGTTTGGGCAGTTATTGCTTTCAACCCACAAAAACTTTTCAAATTTAGTGAAAAGAGAATTGATCGAAAAGAATAATTAACATGGATAAAAAAATAAATATTGTGATCATGGCTGGGGGAACGGGAACTCGCTTTTGGCCCTATAGTCGCAACAAAAATCCAAAGCAATTTTTAGATGTTTTGAATACAGGCAGGTCCTTATTGCAAATGACATATGATCGATTTTTAAAGTATGTCCCTAAAGATCAAATTTGGATTGTTTCAAATTTGATGTACCAGAAACTTATTTCAACACAAATACCTGACTTACCATCGGATCAAATATTATTGGAACCGAGTAAACGAAATACCGGCCCTTGTATCGCTTATGCAGCATATAAAATTCGAAAAAAAGATCCTGATGGCCTGTTGGTTATCACCCCTTCTGACCACGCCATATTTAAACTCGAAGCATTTCTTGAAGCAATTAAAAGCGCAGTAGCCTGTGCTAAGGATAATACAAAACTTTTAACCCTTGGCATCAAGCCCCATCGACCAGAAATCGGTTATGGCTATATTCAATATTCTCCTTCAAATACAATTGATAAAAAAGTAAAGACCTTTACTGAAAAACCAGACATTAATCTTGCAAAAAAATTCATTGAAACAGGTGAATTTGTTTGGAATGCAGGCATTTTTGTTTGGTCTATTGCAGCCATAATTGAAGCCTTTGAAAAATACCAAAAAGAATTAGCAGCTTTGTTTTCCGCTGGCCATGCATATTATGGTACTGAAAAAGAAGCCTCATTTATTGAAACAGTCTACTACCAGTGTAAATCCATATCTATTGATTATGCCATCATGGAAAAAGCCGATAACGTATTCACCATTTTAGGAGATTTTGGCTGGTCTGACCTAGGTTCATGGGATGTATTACACGATTTGGCAGAAAAAGATGCTGATTACAATGTAATTGAGCAAACAGCCTTGCTCTATAACTCACACTCGAATTACATCAAAAGTAAAAAAGAAAAGCTATTGGTGATCAGTGATCTAGAAGGTTATTTAGTGGCTGACTTCGACGATGTCCTACTCATTTGCAAAAAAGACGATGCCTCCAAATTCAAGTCTTTTGTCAATGACGTTAAAGCAACGAAAGGAGATAATTTTATTTAATATCGCTGTCTATTTACCTCATAGAGGCATATTGAAGTGGCCACTGATACATTTAATGAAGATATTTTTCCAAACATGGGTATGGTGATATGGTAATCTACAAGTTTTAAAATAGAGCCATCAATACCATCATCCTCAGAACCAAAAACCAAAGCCAAAGGGTCTCTGAGGTCAATCTTATTTATTTTTTGAGTTCCCTTTTCCGTACAAGCCATTACTTTGCACCCCGATGATTGCAAATAAGTAATTCCTTCTGTAAAATTTGTCATTCGAACGACAGGAATTTGAGTCAAAGCACCCGCTGAAGTTTTAATAGAATCAGCATTTATTTGAGCTGCATTTTTTGTAGGAATTAAAATTCCATTAACCCCCATGGCTACAGCAGAACGAGCAATAGCTCCAAAATTTCTAACATCTGTAATCCGGTCTAAAACCAAAAATAAAGGTACTTTCCCCTCTTCATAAGTAGTGACTAACAAGTTGGACAGGTCATGATATTTTACTGGAGAAATGAATGCAACCGTTCCTTGATGATTCTTTCGAGTAAGCCCATTAAGCTTTTCTCTGGGCACCACCGATACCGGTGCGGAAGTCTTATTTGCTAGTTCCATCAGCTCATCAATGAGGTCTCCCTTTAAGCCTTTTTGAACAAACATTTTCTCTAAATCATGGCCAAATTTGATCGCTTCTATGATAGGCCGAATGCCGTAAATCATAGCAGCATCATTGACCCGTTTATTCACAGGGCGCTGCGTAAATCGGTAATCTTTTTTACCCATATTTTTTCATATCCTTTATTTCTAAGCAGTACGTACATTTGAGGTGCAAATAGATTAGATATTATTTTAAATTCAAATCGAATATCTCCGTAAAGCCAGATTTCTCTTCTATTTGCTCTAAAAACCTTATCTGGATTTCCAAAAATAACATAAATCATGCCCCTATCTGTTTTCCATCCTTCTTTGTAGGTAGTAAATAGTTCATTTGCTTTTTTAATGGCCCGATAATAACTCCGAATGGCAGCGGCAGCGGCTTTAGAGGATATATAAACATTAAGCCAAAAATTTTCAAATGCTATTTTTGAGTCTTTGGAATTTCTTATTTCAGCTAATTCTGAACGTGAAGTAATATAGGTCATAGGTGAAATAAGCTCATCTATTAGTTTCATATTAGGATAATACTTCTGCCCAGCAAATAAGGTCAATCCTTCCAAAGACATCGTATCAGATTGAATGAAATAAAAATAATTTGGAAACAATGACACCTCCTGGGTACTGATATAAACAGAATCCATCAATAAATCGGAATCTACAGACTGTACGATACCCATAGGTGGGTCTGCAGGTTGAAAATTAGCTTTATACTGGAAAAAATAAAGAGTATCCTGAACATTAGTCCGCTTAAATTTGAGTGAGGATGAGGTTGAAAAAGATGAAAAAAGGGGCATCTCATTTGCCTGTAAAGGATAAAAATCAGGGTAGTTCAACTTACCCCTTCTCAGATTTATCGGATAGAAATAATAAGCATCCGAAAGCTCAAATTCAAGGATCAACAAATTTTCATATATATCGTCCAAGGTGAGCTGGAGAAGGACATAATCAGAGCTATTCTCTAAAGTATCCATCCGATATACTTGTAATAATCGATCACTCACATCCAAATAAGTGGTCTGTAATAATAATCTTGTATTTATCGTATCAGAGGGATTATATGTTATGGATAAAAAAATATGAATGGTGTCTGACAACTGTGCTACACGAGATCTTATGGTCAAAGGGGCAGCAGGATCATACCAATAGGAAGTGTTTAATTTAGATAAATCAATTCCTGAAACTGAGCTCAAAAAAAGAATTAAACAAAGTAGAATGAAGGTACTTTTCATCAATATTCTTAATAATTTTGAAGATAATATAAATTTTGGGTCTGAGTATAGAAAATAATGATAAATTCCAATATTTTTAATAAATCATTAGTGCCCCATTTTAGTTTATTTTAAATAAGTTATGAGTGTTTTCACCACAGAAATTACATCTGATAAAATTCCTTCAGACAACCCGATACACCAAAGACTTCTGAAGGCCTATTTACTTGGTAAAAGTTATGCCAAAGGAAATCTGCTTGAATTAGGATGCGGCGAAGGTCGCGGAATTTCCGAACTAGGCGACCTAGTAGACCATTATACGGCTATAGACAAAATTGACTCGATCATTGAAAAGCTTAAGCTAAAATATCCCTCCTTTCATTTTGAGAGTGGCCTCTTTCCACCTATCCCCTTTCCTGACAATATTTTTGATAGTATTGTAAGTTTTCAAGTCATTGAACACCTTGAAGATGATGCCCTCTTTATAAAAGAAATTCATCGAATATTAAAGCCCGGTGGATGCGCAATCCTCACTACCCCTAATAGAAAAATGACTTTAAGTCGAAATCCTTGGCATACCAGAGAATATTCTGCCACAGAATTGAGTAGTCTTTGTTTAAAGTATTTTGAAAAAGTAGAAATGAAAGGAATCAAAGGAAATGAAAAGGTGATGAAATATTATAGACGCAACAAAATCTCTGTAGACCGCATTATGCGATTTGATTTTCTAGATCTCCAGCACCGTTTGCCCGCGCCTCTTCTAAGAATGCCTTATGATTTGCTCAATCGAATAAATCGAAATAAACTCAAATCAGCAGAGGACACTTTAGTAAAATCCATAAATCATGAAGATTATTTACTGGCCCCACAGGCTGAAGACAATTTGGATTTATTTTGTATTTTAGTAAAATAAGTTTTTTCACCAATGAATCGAAATACACTCATCATCATTACTTTAATAACATTCTCGATGGCCATAGTTTCCCGCTATCAAGTACTAGGACAAAATAGAAAAAAACAAAAGAAGATAACTCTTGCCACCAACCATGCTAAATCTTTTATTGGTACGCCCTACCGATATGGAGGGAACTCCAAAAATGGCATCGATTGTTCTAGTTTGATTCAACAATCTTATGCAATAATCGGCATTAAGATGCCTAGAACGGCGCAAGAGCAAGCTAAAATGGGCAATAAAAAAGGAGAAGGCGGTGTAAGACCAGGCGATATTGTTTATTTCAAATTCAAACAAAAACGAGAAAAATGGTGGCATACAGGTATGGTCACCTATGTAGACAAAGGTAAAATCAAATTTGTTCATGCTTCTTCAAGCAGAGGTGTCGTTGAAGATACTTACAACGATTACTATAAAAAACATACAAAATACTTCCGAAGGGTTATCAACTAAAAATCTTAATGTATTTTAGCCACTTTAAATAATGGGGATGTAGCTCAGTTGGCTAGAGCGCTTGACTGGCAGTCAATAGGTCATGAGTTCGAATCTCATCTTCTCCACTTAACTGTGCCTCTAGCTCGGCTATCTTTTCTTCGTTTGTCATTTCTTAGTTTTAAACAATCTTAATTTATAATTGAATCCAATCACTTTGTCTAGTGGTGTCTCAGGAGTCTTTTTTATATTACCATGACAAACTTTTATCAAAAAAAAGAATAAAAAAATGAAAAATTTAACGTTTATAATACTTATGTTTTATTGCAGTATTAGTTACGCCCAAACTATAGCTACTGATAGACCAAGCGCACTCACTGAAAATGCCTCAACCTTGTTTAATAATGGATTACAGTTAGAAACAGGAATCCAAATTAATAGTGATTATAATGAACTTACAACCAGTTCTATTCCAAATTTTTTGATAAGATATGGAATTACAAACAAAATAGAAGTTAGGATAATGAACGATTTACTTTATAATGAAATAGGTCAAATAAACTTAGGAAATTGGACACTTGGGAGTAAAATCCAACTTATTGAAAATGATCAATACACTATTTCACTATTACCATCCATTCAATTTGATGGATTTTCAGGAGAATTCAGTACAATCATAGACCAACCTGTTAATACAAAAATTGTCGGAAATTGGGTTTTAAGTTCTTCTATGATTTTAGGATATACTCTTGGTTATACCTTAAACGATAAAATCTTAGGATACTCTATATTAATTAGTAAATCTCTAAATGATAAGTTTACCACATTCATAGAATTATATGGTTTTAACAATGAAATAAATATTGACTCAGGAATAGCTTATCTAATAAATGATAAACTTCAATTTGATACTTATTTTGGAACTGGCTTAAATACTAAAATGATATTTGGTTCCATTGGTTTAAGCTATCTATATTTAAAATAACAAATGAGATACAAAAATAAGTTCATTATATCATTAGTTATCTTTATAAAAGCTTCACACTCAGGATCATCAATGTCACAGATTCCTCTGGATTCCTTCAGCTTGTGTATTTGACCCCTAATTTTCATATTATTCCACATATCTCCAGTTAATTTTGCTTCGAGGTCAGCAGTCAATCGTCAGATAACCCATAGTCTTGACGCTACAGATTTTAGTTTTTCAAGTTGTACCAAAAATCGAAGCTGTATAATATTAAGAAAAAATTATTTACTTATATTAGAGTCTAATTAACCATAAATCAATTCAAATGAACATCTTAATTAAAGGGAAATGTACTTCCAGCTATGATGCAGTACATGAAGATTTTCTAA
>NZHT01000034.1 GCA_002691385.1 Flammeovirgaceae bacterium
ATTGGGGCCGAATGTTCTTACCTTTGAGAAATTAAACTCGATTGTTAAAAAATCTAAATATAAAATAAAATCTAAAATATATTTTGATGAAATTAAAAAAAAGAAAAAAACTTTTCCAAGTTGTGTGCTTTATACTTTAAATTAATCTTATAAAATGAGTGCTGGAATTATATCTACCGGAAAATACATACCAAAAATAAAAATAACTAATGATGCGGTGTCTAGAAAATTAAAGATATCAAAAAAGATTATTTTAGAAAAAACGGGAATTAGAAGTAGATATTTTGCATCAAAAAAAGAATCACTGTCCTTCATGGCTGCTCAGGCTGCCAAACAAGCTTTAAGGAGATCAAATGTTCCAAAGGATAATATAAACCTTGTTATTTGTTGTAATTTTGAGGCTGAATATAAATTCCCATGTCTTGCATCAAAAATAGTTAAAGATTTAAAATTAAATAATAGTGGTAGTTTTGACATAAATGCTAATTGTACAGGATTTCAAATAGGATTAACTCTAGCTTGTGAAAAGATAAAATCAGATAAATCTATTAATAACATTCTAGTAATAGGGTCAGCCTTTCAATCAAAATATTTAGATTGGACTATACCTGAAAATTCAGTTTACTTTGGTGATGGATCTGGAGCCGCAATAGTCTCAAGAGTACCTAAGGGTTTTGGCTTACTGGCATCAGATATTTTTACAGACAGCAAAGCATACGAGGATGTAAGATTAATTGGAAGTGGAAACTTATTACCTGCAAAATTTTATAATTCTGGAAATAAAAATAAATTTTTATATGATATGAATGGTTTGGAGACATGGAAACAAGTTGTTGTTAATCAACCAAAAGTAATAAGAAGAGTTTTAAATAAAGCTAAAATTAAATTAAACCAGGTTGATCTATTTATATTTCACCAAGCAAATAAAAATTTACTTGATTACTTATCGGGCAAGCTTAAACTAAGTAAGTATAAAACTTACACAACTGTAGAAAGGTATGGCAATACTGCAGATGCTTCAATTGCAATAACTCTCAATGAAGCCCTGTTAGCGAAGAAAATAAAAAAAGGATCTTTAGTTTTAATTTCTGGAGTAGGTGCAGGCTTTGTTTTTGGAGCCTCATTATTTAAATGGTATTAAATGTTTGAAGTAGGAAAAAAATATACACATAAAATCAAAGTAACTAAAAAAAAAATTGATTTATTTCAAAAAATAACTTTAGACAATAATCCAATACACTCAAATTTGAGTGAAGCTAAAAAATATGGATTAAAAAAGCCAATAGTTTTTGGTATGTTAACTGGTTCATTTTTATCAGGCATTATAGGAAACAAAATACCAGGCAGAGGAGCTCTTTGGTCTGATTGTAATATAACTTTTTCAAAGCCTGTTTATGAAAATGATTTATTAAACTTTGAAAATAAAATAGTTAGGATTTCATTTTCAACCCTACAAATGATTTTAGAAACAAATGTCTTCAATAAAAAAAATGAAAAAGTTATGGAGGCACATTCTTCAATTAAATTTCCAAAGAATTTTTTAAAAAAGATAAAAGTAGTAAAGGCAAAAATTATAAAAAAAAAGAAAAAAAAATTAAAAGATTTAGATATTGTAATTGGAGCAAGCAGTGATGTGGGATTAGAGATTGCCAATAATCTAACAAAAAAAAAAAAAAAATTATTGTTAACATATTTTAAAAATGGAAAATTTTTAAAAAAAGAAATGAAGAATAAAAAAAATAATTTTTTATTAAAACTTGATTTAAATTCATTAAATGACTTAAATAAAATTAAAAAATTTGTAAAAAACAAATATTCAATCAAAAGTATTGTTTATACAGTTTCAGGAGAAATTGAATTTAGAACGCTGAAAGATACAAATCAAAATGATATTAAAAAGGAAATAAATATACAGACAATAGGCCTCTTTAACTTGATAAAAACTTTATTTGAAAATCTGAAAAATAACGAATGTTCGATAGTTGTAATTGGGTCAGATGTTGTGTTTGGAAAACCTCCAATTAAAATGCTTACTTATAATGTTGCTAAAAGCTCTCTGTTAGGTATTACAAAATCTCTTGCAGTAGAATTAGGATCAAAAGGTATTAGAGTTAATATGGTTTCACCAGGTATCATTCAAGCAAAAGCTTCATCTAATTTTCCACCGATAACTAAAGAAAAATATAAAGTTGACTCTACTTTAAATAAAATAGCTACTGTTAAAAATATTTCTGAAATAATTGAATTTTTACTATCAAAAAAATCCTCACATATAACAGGGGTTAATTTAAGAGCAAATGCAGGACATTCATTTGATTAAAAAAAAAATTCAATTATCTAGATTTAAATATTTTTCCTTAGTTTTAAAAAAACTTTCGTCAACTAGACCTAATAATTTTTTTAAAGTTAATAAATTTATAAGTTTACAAAATCTTGAATATTTTGAAACTGCAGAAGAGATTTGTAAAATAGTATTTTCTCTAGAAAAAAAATGGAAATTAAAAAAATTTTATTCTCTTGATTCATATAATTCTCTTTGCCAAGAAACGATGTTAGAACAATTGTATTTAAAAAAAAATGGTACCTATAGAGCTATAAGAAATAAAATTGACAATATTGACCTCTACAAGTCATCAAAGAAAATGAAGACTTATTTATTAGGATTAATTTTAACACAAGTTTTTTGGCAAAGTCATTATAAAATTCTTAAGTTTTATAAGAAAAATATTAAAACAAAAAAAGAAGTTAAATTTCTAGAAATAGGGTCTGGCCATGGTTTGCTATCAAAATATTTAATGGATAATAACTTAAAAAGTTCCGGTGTAATATGCGATATAAGTAAGCAATCCTTATCTCTTGTAAAAAATATTTTAAAAAATTCAAAAAATGTGAACAAAATTAAATTTATTAATCAGGATTTTTTTAAGTTAAACGAAAAGTCTAAATTTGATTTTATCATAATGGGTGAAGTAATTGAACATGTAAAAAACCCAAAAACCTTTTTAAAAAAAGCTATTAATTTATTGCAAAAAAATGGAAAAATTTTTTTATCCACTTGTGCCAACTGCGCTCAAGTAGATCATATATTTCATTTTAAAAATATTTATGAAATTCAAAAGCTTATAAAAAGTTCTAAGCTCAAAATTAAATCTGAATTAATTACACCCTCTGAAAATATTCCAAAAAAAAAATGGAAAAAAGAAAAAATTGCAATAAATTATTGTTCAATATTGGTTAAAAAATGAAAAAAATAAATATCTTAATTTCAAGAAATTTTACAATAGAACCATTACTAGACGAAATAGAAGAAAAGTTGTCAAAAAAGTTTTTAAAACCAAACTTTTTAATAAGTGGTTATGAGGACAGTGTAAATGAATTTCTAAATCCTAAATCAAAATTCTATAAATTTAAGCCTGATTTAATTTTGTTATTTTTTAATATAGATGCATATTTTATTAACCAGAAAATTAAAAAAACTGACTTAGAACAGCAAATTATTTTTAGAGTAATTAAAGAAAATATATTATCAATTGTTTCCAATATTAATAAAAATTTTCCAATAGACATAGGTATATGTAATTTTTCCAATTCATTAATTAAAGAAGATAAGAAGATACAAAATTCTTTAAATATTTTTATAAATAAACTTTGTAAAAAACAAACAAACTATCATTTATTAAATATTGAAGAAGTTTTATCAAAAATTGATTATATTAAAGGTCAAAATCTTAAATATTGGAAACAATCAATGTATCCTTTTAATTTAGCTCAAGGTTCCGAAGTCTCAAACTATCTATACAAATTTATTGGAGCTAAGAATGGAAAAGCACATAAATTGATAATATTAGATGCAGATAATACTTTATGGAATGGCATAATAGGTGAGAATGAAATTAAAGATATCAATGTAAAAAAAACAGGAGTTGAAAAAAATTTTTATCTCTTTCAAAAATACTTAAAAGAGCTGAAAGAAAATGGTATAATCTTAGGCTTATGTTCAAAAAATAATTTAAGTGATATAAAAAAATTTTTTAAAGCAAAACAAAAAAAAATGCCATTATCAATAAAAGATTTTTCAAATCTTAAAGTAAATTGGCAACCAAAAAGTGAAAATATAAAAAAAATGCTGAAAGAACTAAATATATCTAGTGAAAATTCAATATTTATTGATGACTCTAAATTTGAAATTTTAGAAGTGCAAAATACCTTACCAAATCTTGATACATTGTTAGTTCCAAAACTAAATCTTCGAATAAATAGTGAACTATTAAAAATAGGAAATTTTGACACATCATCAACAACAGATGAAGATAAAAAAAGAACTCAGTTATACCAAGTTGAAGAACAAAGAAATCAAAAAAAAACAAAATTTAAAAGCCCACAAGAATATATTAAAAGTTTAAAAATAAAATTAACTATAAAAAAGAATGTAAAAAAAAATATTCAACGTCTGTCACAAATGACATTAAAAACAAATCAATTTAACACATCAACATTGCGGCTTAGTGAAAAAAAAATTATGAGTTATATCAATGATCCTGGTTATCTAGTTGTTCAATGTGCGGCTGAAGATAAGTTTGGTGATTATGGAATAATTGGTTTATCAATTATTAAGATTCAGAGTTTATCCAGGAGAGCAATTGTAGAAAATAGCCTATTTAGCTGTAGAGCGCTTGGTAGAATGATAGAGGAGTATTTTTATCAAAAAATTTTTAATATTTTAAAGTCTAAAAAATTTATAGATTTAGATTTCATTTTTATTAAAACAGATAAAAATCGCCCAGCATATGAATTTTTTATCAAGCATAATTTTAATAAAAAAAAATATAAAAATGGCAATATAATATTTAGTTGTGATTTAGAAAAAAAAAATCTAATAAAAGAGAAAAATATAATTAGATATAACTAAGTTATTAAAATGAAAATTTCAGAAACAGAAATAAAAAAGATTTTAGCTAAAATCCTCAAAATTAAAATTTCAAAAATTACAGATGATTTTTCCATGACTTCATATCCAAAATGGGATTCATTAAACCATTTAAAACTTATTATTGCTTTAGAGGGTAAAATTGGTGTTTCTTTTAAAGAAAAAGAAGTTACTCAAATAACTAGCTATAAATTAATTAAATTATACTTAAAGAAGATGGGTTTAAAAATTTTATAATTTAAAAAAAATATAATTATTTGTATTTTTAATTTTATAGTAATTTTTAATAATTTTGAAATTTCTAGTGTCTTTCTTGCTAATTTCTTGAAAACCAATATCTATATTAAGTTTTTTCATAAATATATTCTTTTTATTTATTAATCCAATTACTGGCAGAGATATTTTCTTTTTAATCTTTTTTAAAAAAACTTTATATGAAATTATTATCTCCATCATATTTGTATTTAAATCTGTATGAAATCCACATGTCCAATATTTCTCTCTATCTAAAGTAATTAATTCTGACCAAAAATAAATGTGTTTATCGTTAGATAGTTTGTAGATTGAAAAATTTCTTGTATTTTTAAACCACCAAATATAGTGGTCAATTATTTCAACATTTTTTGTTATACTATATTTTTGATTATGAGTCAGAAATCTTGATGTATAATAATTATTTATATACTTATCTAATAGTTTTTTTTTTATCTCTTTAACCATGAATTTTTTTTATTAATATTTTGACTATTCGATCAGCTCCATTTTTATCAATTTTTATTTTAGGATTTAAAAAAAGGTTTTTAAACCTTGAAAAATTATTAACTGCTTCAATTATTAGATTAGTAATCTTGATTAAACTTTGTGTAAAAGGATATTTGATATAAATATAATTACCTAAATCTTGATAATTTTTAATATTTATATTTTGCAATTTATTTACTGAAATTAGAATCCTTGGTGTTTTTAAATATGATAAATCATTTACAATAGAACTATTAGATCCAATATATAGAGATGTATCATTAATTATTTTTGAAAGTTCATAATTATTTTTTATAATATTAACGTGTTTATTATTGTTATTAATCTTTTTATTTAAATTAAACAAACCACTAACCACAATATTGACTTTCACTTTGATTTTAAAAAGTTTAAGTTTTGTTACTAAATCATTAATTATTTCATAGTAACTATATAAATAATTACCACCACCAAAATAGAACATAATATTAAATTCTTTTTTTTTAATTCTTTTAATTTTTGGACTTATGATTTTATATTGTGGTCCATAAAGTGTAATTGTGTTTTTTTTTATAAGTTTAGAATATCTTTCAACATTTTTTTTTTTGCCATACCAGCCAGAGTCAATTAAAAAATCACAATAATGTTTTCTGTTAGCTAAATCATCTATAATTGCAACTATATATCCTTTTTTAACAAATATTTTTTCCCATTTAAAATCTATTCTGTAGTCATCTACTAAAATTAAACAAACATCTCTATTTTTAATTTTTTCATATACCAATTTTGAATCTTCTAGGTAATTAAATCTTTTTTGATTTAGATTTAATATATTTATATTTTTAGTAAGTTTTGATTTGGTAATATTATCAATAATAAAAGTAACCTTAAAATTTTTTTTTTCAAATTTTTCTTTAAGTATTTTGCACCTAAAAAAATGACCTAAACCAACTTTTGTATTAAAATTGGTTCTAATAATTATTTCTTTCATTTTATTTAATTAAAAATTAATCTTTGTTTAACTGTGTAAATAATTATATATATATTTAAAATGTCCTTAAATAGTAAAAAACCTTTTTTTGTAGCAGAAATTTCAGCTAATCACTGTGGCTCGCTCAAGATAGCAAAACAGTTGATAGATGATGCAAAAAAATATGGAGCTGATGCAGTTAAATTACAAACTTTCACTCCAGACACAATGACTCTGAATAGTAATAAAAAAGACTTTTTAATTACAGAAGGTATTTGGAAAGGTAAAAAACTCTGGGACATTTATAATTTAGCCCAAACCCCATTGCAATGGCACAAAGATATCTTCAGCTACTGTAAAAAAAAAAAAATAATTTGTTTTAGTACCCCTTTTGATGAGAGTGCAGTTGATTTTTTAGAGTCTCTTAACTGTCCTTTTTATAAGATTTCGTCATTTGAAATGACAGATTTGTCATTGATAAAGAAGATAGCTAAAACAAAAAAAATATTAATAATGTCTACAGGAATGGCAAATTTAGATGAAATAAAAATTAGCTATGATACGGCAAAAAAATATGGTGCAAAAAAAATAATTTTATTATATTGTGTAAGCAATTATCCCTCAAAAATATTTGATTTTAATTTAAGAAATATAGATATTCTTAAAAATAGATTTAAATGTAGAGTTGGATTATCTGATCATTCTACAGATAACGTTATTGCTAAATTAGCAATAGCATCTGGTGCTGACATTGTAGAAAAACATATTGCAATAAATTCACGTAAAGAAAGCCTAGACTATAATTTTTCTATTAAAGGAAAAGAAATTAAAAAGTTTAGAGATGATATTGATTTAGCTTACAAATTAATTGGAAAAAATGAATTTTATAGAACAAAAGTTGAGCTAAAAAACAGAAAATTTCGTAGATCTATTTATATAATTAAAAAAATAAAAAAAGGTGATAAGTTTTCAGTTAATAATATTAAAAAAATTAGACCTGGTTATGGAGTGAATCCGTCTTACTATGAGCAAATTTTAGGAAAAAAAGCATATAAAGATTTTGATCAAGGAACAGCATTTACAAAAAATATGTTAACAGAATTAAAAATAAAAAAAAAAATTATTTGTTAAGATAATTTTATAAAAAAAACAAACCCAATTGTATTATTGCTGCAAGATCAAATAGCAAAAGATTAAAAAAATTTTCCTTTAATTTCCTAAATGTTAGTATTAAAGAGTTATCTATAAGTACCTAATTTAAAATCAGGTAAGTTACCCTAAACGTTAAGTTTAAATTCCAAAATGACTCTGGTACCTCTATTTATGGACTGTGGACGAGTCCATCAAGATGATTCCAACGTATGTTTTTTGACTCTTGTTTTTGGGCATACTGTGGGCACAATTACTGCAGTCAGACACAATGTGTTATGCTAGATTGATGCTAGAAAGTTATAACTAAAGTTTATAGTTTGCTTACATTTAACTTGGGATGATGGTGCCCTGCACGGATTCGAACCGCGGACCTATTGATTACAAATCGAGAGTCTAAATTTAAAAAGATAAATACTATCAACTATAATTAAAAGTATCTAAAAATCTA
>NZHT01000035.1 GCA_002691385.1 Flammeovirgaceae bacterium
AAGCTTTAAGGAACTCAGTATAGGCATGAGTGGTGACTACAAAATAGCCTTAGCCAATGGCAGTACAATGATCCGTATAGGTAGTGCCATATTTGGAACTCGAAACCATGCATAAGCCTGTAATTATTTTAGGATCTTTATTATGTGCTTTGGCGGTAATTCTAGGTGCATTTGGCGCACATTTCCTAAAACCTATACTGATTGAAAACAGTAGAGAAAGTACCTTCGACTCAGCCATCAACTACTTGATTTTTCATTCTTTAGGGATACTCATATCGGGTATCACATTAAAAAAATCAAAATGGATAGCCCTATTCTTCGCATCAGGAATTTTTATTTTTTCCGGATCTTTAATCGTCCTCTCTATATTAAATATCTCTACCCTAGGCGCACTGGCACCTATCGGTGGAAGTTGTTTTGTTATAGGCTGGATACTATTTGCTAAAAATGTTTATTATCATATTACATGAGATATTCTTATCTTAATTTAGGATTTCGGATTAACATTAGTTACAATCATAACCCTCGAGGTTTGGTTGGTTGCATTTGAAATAATTGTAATAACCTTGTTTTGAATCCCTATTTTCCCAGCACTGTTGAATTTAACCTTCAATTCAGCAGTAGCTCCTGGAGCTAATGGTGTTCTTGGCCATTCAGGAACAGTACAACCACATGTAGTTTTTACATCTTGCAGAATCAGTGGAGAGTTGCCCCCATTGCTAAACTCAAATATATGTTCAATAACATCACCTTGAATGATGTCTCCAAATTCATGTTTTTCTTCAGAAAATACAATTTTAGGTCCATTTATCGGTTCTTCAAAAACGACTGACTCTTGGGCAAACGTAAAATTCACAACTAAAACAAAGAAAACTGAGTAATAAAACTTCATAACTGATATATAATTTATTAATACTTTTAACTTGGTAAATTTATCAAAATCATTTATCAATTTTACAAGATTATGGATTTTGATTTGAAAAAAACGAATTCTTTAAAGGTTCGTGTGCGCGTATGTGGATTGCATCTAACAGAACAAGGAATATTATTGCTCAAACATGAAGGTATTGGGAAAAATGGATTTTTATGGTCTCCGCCCGGGGGAGGAATTGAATCTAATGAAAATGCAAAAAGTGCCTTGATTAGAGAATTTAAAGAAGAAACTCATTTGGATATCGTAGTTGAGAATTTTTGTTTTGCCAATGAATATCTCGATGAACGAGTACATGCTCTTGAATTGTTCTTTAATGTACGTGTCGTTGGTGGTCACCTAAATTTAGGTCAGGACCCAGAACTAAAAAAGCAAATTCTCACTCAAGCTGATTATCTCAGTTTTGAACAAGTTAATAAACTCAATAAACTCAACAAACACAATGCCTTTCAATTCTGTTCTGACGCCGCTTACATCAATAAATTACGTGGATATTATTTTTTTAAAAATATTTGAACCCCTGCTGTTTAATAGAAGGCTGAAAATAATTATAATCTCATAATTCAATCAATTATAGATTGGATGTCTTTTCCTAAAATAACCTGTGAGGATAAAAAAAAAGAAGAAATTGAGAGTTCGGTAAAATGGGAGAAGTTAACGTTTTACTTGAACTGAAGAAAGTTTTACACCTATCTGTCACTTTGCTTTGAATTCGGTATCGAAACATCTATAATTGTTTCTATTAAGACAATTATAGACCTATTAATAATTGTATAAACTTTATGAAATACGATCAAGATTGTCTTAAATTTTCTAAAAACATCTTTTGCAATACTTTTTTAGTGACTTTACCCATTACATTTCGGGGAAGATCAATTTGAATTAAATATTTTCTTGGGATTTTGTATCCAGGTAATTTATCTTTTAACCATTCCTTTATTCCTCCAATTGTTTCTTGATCACTGGTCATGATGAGACTTGCTCCAATGATTTCTCCCCATTCCTCATCCGGAATACCCACTACGGCACAATCATTAATGGCTGGATGCTTCCTCAGTACTTCTTCTATCTCTAAAGCAGATATTTTATAACCTCCAGATTTGATGATATCAACTGAATCTCTACCCAATATTTTGTAGCTTTCATTTTCAAATACGGCAATATCACCCGTTTTGAACCATCCATCTTCAAAGGATTCTTCCGTGGCCTCAAGTTGTCCCCAATATTCTTTGAAAACATTGGGCCCTTTAACTTGTATTTCTCCTGATATCCCCTGGGCTACCGTTTGATTATTTTCGTCTACTATTCTTATCATAACCCCAGCAAGTGGCACACCAATATGACCAGGCTTTCGAATTCCCTTATAGGGGTTACTTATCGCCATGCCCATCTCGGTCATACCATATCGCTCTAATAAAGTATGACCACTGATCTTCTCCCATTTCTCAAGTGTGGAAATCGGTAAAGCCGCAGAACCCGATACCATCAATCGAAAGCTCTTGAAGGCCCGATCCATTTTTTTTTGATCTGCCAAGCTTAATTTCTCCCAATAATGAATAAGCTGATAATAAATGGTGGGGACGGCCATGAATAAATTAATCTCTTGTTTACTAAAAACATTAAATACTTTTTTTGCATCAAATCTTTTTAAAAATTCACAACAAGCACCGCACCATAATGCACAACTCAAAATATTAATAATGCCATGCACATGATGAAGTGGAAGAACATTTAATATGTGATCTTCTTTTGTCCACTCCCATGAAATCACTAGAGATTTTATCTGGGCTTCAATATTCTGGTGTGTGCTGACCACCCCTTTGGGTTTACCTGTAGTCCCACTGGTATAAATAATCATACCCCTGCGATCAAGAGAAATTTGTGGCAGCTTGGGCCTTTCCTCCTGATCTGATGCCAATACTGCTTCTATGGAAACTCTTTGTAATTCAAATTCTTCAAATAAAGGCTCAATAAGCTCTCTGTAATCATTTGAAAAAACTAACGCCTTAGCTTGAGTATCTTCAATGACATACTTTATAGAATCATAAGGATGTTTTAAGCAAAGTGGAACAGCAATTCCACCTGCACGCCAAATCCCCCATTGACTACACACGTATTCAAAACTAGGTCTCACAATAAAAGCAATTCTCGCCTCCTCAAGATCTATTTTTTCTTTTAAAAGAGCAAAGGCAATTTTTTCTGATCCCATCAAAACTTGTCGATAGGTATAATTTCGATAATTATTACGAATCGCGATTCGGGATAGATGATTAAAAGCATTTTCAACAAGAGTTAACAAGGAATTTAATATTTATGCTTTGTCCGAATTTGATAAAGTCCATATAGAATAATCAGTAAGAACACTGATCGAGGTTTAAATATAACAAGAAATCAAAAATACCTAATTTGTGAATCCTCTCTTTTTAAAATAAAAGCCTAAATTATTCTTTAAACAAATTATACCGATGTGGGCGGAATGAGTAATGAAAGAATCGAACTCAAATTCATTCAATAATGAATTATATTAATTTATTAGCAACTAACAACATGTAAATAACTATCTTAAATTTTTATAATGAATTTTCTTGTAAAAAAATAAATAATATGAAGCTACTGTTTTTCTTAATCCTATCCTTTGTCATCATCTCATGTACTGTTTCAACCTCACAATTTTACTCAAGTCAAAAAAAATTAACTTCAGAAGAGGGTATCTTTCTAGATTCTCTTCTGATGCCAGAGGGCTTTTCAGTGGAAGTCTACGGTCGCGTAGACAATGCCCGATCTATGGCCATGAGCCCAGATGGAACCTTGTTTGTAGGAAATAAGACCAATGGTGCCGTTTATGCCCTCCAAGACAGAAACAATGATATGAAAGCTGATACTCTGTATACCATAGCCAAGGATTTAAATATGCCTAATGGCATTGCCTTTAAAGAGGGTGCACTGTATGTTGCTGAACTAAATAAGCTATGGCGTTATGATGCTATTGAAGACAACTTAAATGACCCCAGAGCCACTTTAATATATGATGACTTCCCTAAAGACAGTCATCATGGATGGAAATACATTGCTTTCGGACCAGATGATAAATTATACGTACCCGTAGGTGCCCCTTGTAATGTTTGTGAAACCAAAGAGGATACCTATTATGCCTCAATTATCAAGATGGATGCCGATGGAACCAATCGACAGATAGTAGCTAAAGGTGTGCGGAACACTGTTGGATTAGCTTGGCATCCAATAACGGAAGAAATGTGGTTTACAGATAACGGAAGAGATCTGCTCGGTGATGATTTGCCTCCTTGTGAATTGAATCGACTTAGCATGATAGGTCAACATTTTGGCTTTCCTTATTGCCATGCTGGTCAGTTGTTAGATCCTGAATTTGGTAAAGGTAAAAGTTGTGAAAATTATACCCCCCCAGCCTTAAAATTAGAACCGCATGTCGCACCTTTAGGTCTTAAATTTTATACAGGAAATATGTTTCCACCATCTTATCAAAATAAAATAATCATTGCTGAGCATGGCAGTTGGAACCGATCCAAAAATGCGGGCCACACCGGACATAAAATATCCCTTGTAACCGAAGAGAATGGTGTTGGAGTTCGTTATGAGACCTTTATCGAAGGTTTTTTAAATAAAAAAACAAATACAGCTTGGGGACGGCCAGTAGATATTTTGGTTCTAGAAGATGGTTCCGTACTCATCTCAGATGATAAAAGTGGCACAATATATAGGATAATATATCTAGGGTAGTTAATAGTACTTCACCATTCAACTTTGAATACATAAGTACATGATGAATCAAAAGGTGAAAGCTATATGAATAAATGGTGAATCTCTTATTTCTATTGAATCGATTTTAGCAAATTATTTTTTTTGACAACTATTTGCTGATGATACATTTTGCTTTTTCTTTTTTAGCTATATATATTACCCAAAAATAGAATGAAGGATGACTAGAAAAAATCTATAAATAGACATCAGTCATGCATTTCTGTTAAAAAAATAATCTCATATGGAGCTTTTTAATTCATTTTTAGGAAACTCGCCTGATTGGTATAAAAAAACGATTTTAGCCTTTTTAGTGCTTAACCCGTTTTTACTAATGACTATTGGATCTGCAGCTACTGGCTGGCTCATTATTGGTCAATTTATATTGACCTTGGCCATGGCACTAAATTGCTATCCACTTCAATCTGGTGGCCTAATAGCACTAGAAGTAATGTTAATGAAAATGACCAGTCCCGAGACAGTGTTTCATGAAATAGAAGGAAACTTGGAAGTTATCCTATTATTGGTATTTATGGTTGCTGGTATTTATTTTATGAAGCCTTTGTTGATGTTCATTTTTGGTAAAATCTTCATAAAAATACGCTCTAAAATTGTCCTATCCCTCCTTTTTTGTTTTATTTCTGCTTTTTTGAGTGCTTTTTTAGATGCCCTTACGGTCACTGCTGTACTGATTAGCGTTTTTGTTGGATTTTACCAAGTGTATCATAAAGTTCATTCAAGTCCAAGTGATTACAATGAAAGCGGTACCCTCGACAAGGATGAATTAAGTGGAGAAACGTTAGAACAATTTAGAAGCTTTTTGAGAAGTTTAGTCATGCATGGGGCCGTGGGAACAGCTTTAGGAGGTGTTTGCACAATTGTTGGGGAACCTCAGAATTTATTAATTGGTGACAAACTTGGATGGGATTTTATGGAATTTTTTTATGCCATGGCTCCCATTACACTACCAGTTTTAGCCGCAGGTCTTTTGAGTTGTGTATTACTGGAATTGAGTGGAACCTTTGACTTCGGAGCTAAATTACCAAAACTTGCCAAAAATATCATCGAAGGTTTTTTGGTGGATGAAGATAATAAACGGTCGAAAGAGGAAAATTATGCACTGGTGATTCAAGCAATTTCTGCAGTATTTCTGATTGTAGCTTTAGCCTTTCATCTTGCTCCTGTGGGACTGATTGGTTTAACCATAATTGTGCTTCAAACTGCTTTAACAGGTATCACAGATGAGCACCGCATCGGCCATGCGTTTGAGGAGGCTTTGCCCTTTACCGCGTTGTTGGCAGTCTTTTTTGTCATTGTAGGAATGATTCATGACTTGCATTTATTTAAGCCTATTATTCAATATGTTTTGGAACAAGATAAATCTATTCAACCCGCCTTGTTCTATATCGCCAATGGTGTATTATCAATGATCAGCGATAACGTTTTTGTAGCGACAGTTTATATCAACGAAGTAAAATCTGCCTTTGACTCAGGTTTCATCAATAGGAAAGAGTTCGAAACTTTGGCCGTCGCCATTAATACAGGAACCAACCTACCTAGTGTGGCGACACCTAACGGACAAGCTGCTTTTCTATTTTTATTAACCTCAGCACTGGCACCAGCCATACGATTATCTTATATTAAAATGATTTGGATGGCACTTCCTTATACCATTATTTTAGGTCTTATGGGTCTTATAGGAGTAATTTATTTCCTATAAAAAATGATTAGGAAAGTGAATGAGGCTCTTTTATGTCAAATTATTCGAAAAGGACTATTTATATTGAACCTAGTATAACCAAGTAGCTAGATCGAATTAAAACATCAATTTTTATGTAAATCGTTTTTATTATCTTTCAACTTATTTTTACTATTTAAACCACATAAATACCCAAAAATCATTCTATCAATTGATTCAAATAAAAAATATCACCAAATCATTTGGTAAAAAAAAAGTCCTCAACCACATCTCTGGAACAATTAAAAAAGGTGAGATTATCTCTATAGTAGGAATGAGCGGTTCAGGAAAAACAACCCTATTAAAAATAATTGCAGGACTGACTCCTTCAGATACCGGATCTATTTATTTTAATTCTAAAAAACTTCAAGGGCCCAAAGAAAAACTGATTGCTGGCCATGAAGAAATCAAATTAGTTTTTCAAGATTATGCACTCAAGCCAAATATGTCTGTAGAAGAGAATCTTAACTATGCTCTGCTTGGATATGATCAGTTTTATAAAAAAAATAGAGTCGAGGAACTCATTGAAATTTGCGGTTTGGAATCACTGAGACCTCAACATCCACAAGAACTATCCGGAGGACAAAAACAACGGGTTGCTTTTGCAAGAGCATTGGCGAACGAACCGGAAGTTATTTTAATGGATGAACCTTTCAGTAACCTAGATCCTCTGACTAAGCAAAGTTTATTGATAGAGACCAAATCACTGGCAAAAAAGACAGATACAACTGTGATTTTGGTAACCCATGACACCAGAGATACCATGGAAATCGCTGATGAAATATGGGTGTTACAAAAAGGGACTATCGCTCAAAAAGGAAAACCTAGTGAGGTTTACCAATATCCAAAAACTCCTCAAATTGCTCGTCTTTTTGGCATAATAAACCTTCTAAGCAAACGTCAAAGCAATGAGCTATTAAATGTCAAATATCCCACTGGAATTTGGATTGAAAATGTGAAAATATCTTCTAAAGGAATGATTAAAGGCTACGTAAAAGAGGTTATATTCAATGGAGGAAATCATAAGTTATTGATTTCGATTAATCAAGACCTTGAATTGATGGCATTTGATAATGATAAAACCTTCCGTCTAGGGGATCCCGTTCAAATAATCCTAGATACAAAAGAAATCATTATTTTTGAATA
>NZHT01000036.1 GCA_002691385.1 Flammeovirgaceae bacterium
CCTAAGAAAGCTAAACCTACTGTTGCGCCTAAGAAAGCTAAACCTACTGTTGCGCCTAAGAAAGCTAAACCTACTGTTGCGCCTAAGAAAGCTGAGTCCAAATTAAAAAAACCTATAACGAACAATGAAGAAACTAAAAAAGAAAAAAAAGGTTTCTTTTCATTTACAGAAAAGATAAAAAAAGGATTAACAAAAACAAGAGAGAATTTAGGTAATCAACTTTCAAATTTATTTAAGAGTAAAAAAATTGATGAAAGTTTTTTTGAAGAACTTGAAATGATACTTTTAACTGCAGATGTTGGAATAAAAGCAACCGATCTTCTAATTCAACAAGTTAGAATAAAAGTTAAAGAAGATAATATTCAAGATGAAGCAAAATTAAAAATTGTTTTAAAGGATTGCCTCACTGAAATTTTAATTTCTATTGAGTCTCCACTAAAAATTGACAGGAGTTATCCATATGTAATTATGGTAGTTGGAGTTAACGGTACAGGCAAAACAACAACTATTGGTAAACTAACTAAACTTTTACAAAATGAAGGAAAAACAGTCTTGATTGCAGCTGGAGACACATATAGAGCTGCAGCAACTGAACAACTTTCAATTTGGGGCGAAAGAAATAATGTTGAAGTGATGTCTCATGCAACGGCTGATCCAAGTTCAGTTATTTTTGATGCTATAAATTCAGCTAAGGCAAAAAATATTGATGTTGTAATTGCTGATACTGCTGGCAGACTTCCTACACAAAAAAATTTAATTGATGAAATCACTAAAATAAAAAGAGTTATCACAAAATGTCATGCAGAAGCACCTCAAGAAATATTGTTAGTTTTAGATGCAAATACAGGACAAAATGCAATCACTCAATTAAAAATATTTAATGAAGCTTTAGATATAACAGGGTTAATAATGACGAAACTTGATGGAACTGCAAAAGGTGGAGTTTTAGCAGCAATAGCTAAAGAGCTCCCTAAACCAGTAAGATTTATTGGTGTTGGAGAAGGAATAGATGATCTTAGAGAATTTAAAGCAAAAGAATATGCAAAAGGAATGTTTGAATGATCAGTTTTGATAAAGTCTCCAAAAGCTACCCAGGTAACATAGATGCGTTACAAAATATAAATCTAAAAATTCTCCCAGCTGACCTTGTCTTTGTTACAGGTCCATCTGGTGCAGGCAAATCAACTTTACTTAAATTAATATCATCAGTTGAAAAACCAACATCTGGAACTATTATTTTTGAAAATAAAAATTTATCTCAACTTAAAGCCAAAGATATTCCATATTTAAGAAGAAAATTTGGCATGATATTCCAAGACCATAAATTACTCTTCGATAGAAACTGTTTTGAAAATGTTTCTTTGCCTTTAGCAATAAATGATATTGACGGAATAGACATAAATAGAAGAGTTAGAGCTGCCTTAGATAAAGTAGGTTTGCTAAACAAAGAAAAGATAATGCCAATTTCTCTATCAGGAGGCGAGCAACAAAGATTAGCTATAGCAAGAGCTATTGTTTCTCGTCCGTCTATTTTAATTGCTGATGAGCCTACAGGAAATTTAGATAGAGAATATGCTGATGAAATTATGAATATTTTTTATAGCTTTCAGCAAGTAGGTGTAACCGTCATTATTTCTACACATGAACTTCCAATTACACCAATCAAACATAAGAAAATACACTTAATTGGTGGCGAATTAAAAGATCAAACAAATCATGTTCAATTACTTTCATAATCACTATCAAGCTTTAATTAGAGCTCTTGTTAGAATTTTTTCTAACTTAGGTGCCTCTCTAATGATGTTTATAGTTATCGGTGTGACTCTATTTCTTCCCAGCTCAGGTTTGTTAATTATAGAAAATGTTTCACAGGTCTCAAATAATATTGCTTATGATGCTGAATTAAGTCTTTTTTTAAAAAAAGATGTGAAACAAGATCAAATAGATTTTATCGATTCAGCTTTAAATAAAACTCCAATTGTTAAAAAAACTCATTTTGAAAGTAAATTAAAAGCTTGGGACAAATTACAAAGTAAATTAAATTTAAATCCTCTTGATACTGGTATTTCTGAAAATCCATTACCTGATGCTTTTTTTATATCATTAAATACATTTGAGCAAAAAAAAATAAATAATCTCATAGATAATTTAAGGGCTATTGACGGTGTTGAAAATATTTTTTTCGATGCAGGTTGGGTGAAAAAATTAAGGTCAATACTTTATTTATTAAAAATTGGTTTAATTTTCTTGGGCATTATTTTAATAACTATCTTAATTGTGGTTATAGGTAACACAATCCGCTTACAAACATTAACCCATAAAGATGAAATAGAAGTAAGTAAGCTTATAGGTGCCACTGACAGTTTTATTAAAAGGCCTTTTATTTATAGCGGCCTTATTTATGGTTTAGGAGGTGGAATAATTACTATTTCTACCCTCAAAATAACAATTGAAATTTTCAACAAAACAGCTATAAACCTCGAAGCAATGCTTGGCGGGACTTTCATTCTAAATAATCTATTATGGCAACAAAACCTAATTATCTTGCTAATTGCTATGTTAATTGGCTGTTTTGCATCTTTTTTTGCAGCCCAACAATCTATAAAGAAATTTGAAATATTTAAATAAACCATTGTATTTAATGGAACTTTTAGTTTAAACTAGCACTCTATACCAAAGAGTGCTAAAATATATTAATTTTATAATAGAGAATTTGTTTATATATGAATAATTATTTATCTTTATCGTCTTTTGGAAATGCTGACAGCTTTAGCTTATATCAGCAATCTATTCAAGAAATACCCTTCTTAACTGAAGAAGAAGAGTATGAGCTTGGTATGCGCCTTAAAAAAGATAATGATTTAGAGGCTGCCAAAAAATTAATCCTATCACACCTTAAACTTGTAATGAAAATTGCGAGATCCTATAGCGGCTATGGCCTTCCTCAATCAGATTTAGTTCAAGAAGGTAATATTGGATTAATGAAAGCTGTTAAAAAATTTGATGTTGAACGTGGAGTAAGGTTAGTTTCTTACGCAATGTTTTGGATTAAAGCTGAAATACAAGAATATGTAGTAAAAAATTGGCGCTTAGTTAAAATAGCTACTACTAAAGCGCAAAGAAAATTATTTTTTAATCTTCGAAGTCTTAAGACTAAATTACAACCACTTGCTGTAGAAGAAATAAAATCGATTGCAAAATCTTTAAAGCTTAAGGAAGAAGATGTTCGTGAAATGGAATTAAGATTCAACGGACAAGAATTATCAATGGATTACTCAAATGATGATTCAGAAGAAGAGCAATTTCGACCTATAGCTTATTTAAAAGATTCTGCTCCTCTACCAGCTGAAGTATTAGAAAAATCAGAAACTGAATCAAATAACACAAAAAATCTTCAAAATGCACTTAAAAAATTAGATTCAAGAAGTCGAGAAATTGTTGAGGCAAGATGGTTAAAAGAGAATAAACCAGACACACTTCATGATCTTGCTAAAAAATATAAAGTTTCTGCTGAGAGAGTAAGACAAATCGAGCAAAATGCAATGAAAAAAATTAAAATATTAATAACTTCAGCTACTTCATAAAATTCAAAAACAAACTTTTCTGATAAAATTTGCCAATTGAATAAATAATTACGTTAAATGGCAAATATACCTTCACCAAAAGAAATTAAGTTGCATCAAAAATCAAGACTTCTTGAGATTCAGTTTGACGATAATACTGAGTGTATGTTGTCATGCGAAATGTTAAGAGTTTATTCGCCCTCAGCAGAAGTTCAAGGGCACAGTCCAGAACAAGCAGTTCTTCAAGTAGGTAAAGAAGATATAAATATCATAGAAATAAATCCTGTTGGAAATTATGCCATAAAAATAAAATTTTCTGATGGCCATGACACAGGTTTATTTTCGTGGTCATATTTACATCATCTAGCAAAAAATTATGAGCAACTATGGCTTGAGTATTTAGGTAAATTAGACGCTCAAGGTATAAAAAGGAAAAACTCTTGAAACAAAAAAAAGATACTCATTTTGGATATGAGACTATAAATAAAGAAGAAAAAAGCAAAAAAGTTAGTGCTGTATTTGACTCAGTTGCAAAAAATTATGATCTTATGAACAATTTAATGTCTATGGGACTTCATCATGTATGGAAAAAAATATTAATTGAAACAACAACATTAAAAGCTAAATCAAGAATACTTGATATTGCTGCAGGTACGGCAGATATTTCAATTGAATTTTTAAAAAAAAATAAAAATTATCAAATATTTCATACAGATATAAATTTATCAATGTTGAAAGAAGGAAAAAAAAAGCTTATTAATGAAGGTAAAATTATTCCTTCGATTCTATGTGATGCTGAATCGCTTCCATTTCCAGATAATTTTTTTGATTGTGTCACGATTGGATTTGGCCTCAGGAACATGACTAATAAAAAGCAAGCCCTAAAAGAAATATATCGCGTTCTTTCGCCAGGTGGTAAATTAGTTATATTAGAATTTTCTAAAATATGGCCACCTTTTAAAAAAATCTATGATCAATTTTCCTTTAAAATACTCCCTAAACTAGGTAAATTATTTGCT
Source organism: Flammeovirgaceae bacterium (assembly GCA_002691385.1). Lineage (GTDB taxonomy): Bacteria > Bacteroidota > Bacteroidia > Cytophagales > Cyclobacteriaceae > UBA4465. Next base: position 4,583 of record NZHT01000036.1, read on the forward strand.
AAAGATGAAAATAGCTATAAATATTTAGTAGAATCAATACGAATGCATCCAGATCAAAAAAAACTTTTAGAATTGATAAAGTCAGTAGGATTTGAAAAAACAAGCTTTCTAAATTTATCGTCTGGGATCGTTTCAATTCATAAAGGATATAAATTTTGATAAGCAAAATAAAAAAAATTATTGTAAATCATCTTTTATCCCAAAATGATTGGATGCAAAGCAAACTTATTGCGCATAAAAACAAAGCGATAACTATTTCTATCTCAAATTTTGAGATTCATTTTGAAATAGAAAATAATGGGCAACTCAAAACTATTGATAAGAAAAAAAAGATTGATTGCATTATTAAATTATCAATAAACGATTTTATTAGCCAAATAATTAATAATAATAAAGGTAAAATTTCTATCGAAGGAGACTTAGAGCTCGCAAAAGAAGTATCTGAAATATTGAAACAAATTGAATGGGATATTGAAGAAGATTTAAGTAAATATATTGGGGATATTCCTGCTATACATACGACTAGGCTAATAAAAAAAATTCTGCACACTAGTAAGAATAATATAAATAACTTAACTGGTTCACTATTAGAGTACTGGGAAGAAGAAAATAAAATATTAGCAAAAAAAAATCATGTGAGTAAATTCAATTATGAAGTAGATCAGATTGTAGAGGATGTTGATAGGCTCGAAGCAAAAATAAATATGATTATTAACAAAATTAAATCATGAGTTTCTTTAGATTCATTAAAATAATATTTGTAATAGTAAGGTACAGACTAGATGAATTCTTTAATTCAAAATTAATTTTTCTTATTCAAATATTTCTAGCCCCAATGCGTTTATTTCAAAATAAAAAGCTAGGTCGGGCTATTAGATTAAGATTGGCATTAGAACAACTTGGTCCAATTTTTGTTAAATTTGGTCAAATGCTTTCAACTAGGCGTGATTTAATACCAGTTGATATAGCAAACGAATTGGCAAAGCTTCAAGACCAAGTCCCACCTTTTAGCTTTTCTGAAGCAAAAATCCTATTAGAGAAGTCATACTCAAAGCCAATAAATAAAATTTTTAAAGAATTTTCAGAAAATCCAATAGCAAGTGCCTCAGTAGCTCAAGTTCACTTTGCTGAATTATTGAATGAAAAAAAAGTTGCTGTAAAAATCCTACGACCTAATATTCAAAAAAAAGTTGATAAAGATATTCAACTACTTAGAATATTTTCTTGGCTTCTGGAATATATTTGGTCAGATGGAAAAAGACTTAAACCACAAGAGGTGGTTGAAGAGTTTTCTAAACATACAAGATCAGAACTTAATTTACTTTTAGAGGCTGCTCATTGCAGTCATCTTGGCGAGAACTTTAAAGATAAAAAACTTCTTATAGTTCCAGAAGTTTATTGGGATTATTGTAATGAAAAAGTAATGGTGATGGAAAGAATGGCAGGTACGCCAATTAGTGATGTTGAATTATTAAAAAAAAATAAAGTTGATATACCAAAATTAGCAAAAAATGGAGTAGAAATATTTTTTACACAAGTATTTAGAGATGGTTTTTTTCATGCAGACATGCATCCTGGAAATATCCAAGTAGCGAATGATGGAAGATATATTGCAATGGATTTTGGAATAATGGGTTCACTCAATGAGCAAGATAAATATTATCTTGCAAGAAATTTTGCTGCTTTCTTTAAAAGAGATTATCATTCCGTAGCATTAGCTCATATAGAATCAGGATGGGTGCCTAAAGAAACATCTATTGATGAATTTGAAAATGCTATTCGTGCTGTATGTGAGCCAATATTTGAAAAACCCTTAAAAGAAATATCTTTTGGAAAATTATTAATTAGATTATTTCAAACATCTAGGCAGTTTAATATGGAAATTCAACCTCAATTAACTATGCTTCAGAAAACACTTTTAAATGTAGAGGGTTTGGGTCGTGATTTAGATCCAAATTTAGATCTCTGGAAAACTGCTCAGCCATATTTGGAAAATTGGTTATCTGAACAATATGGGCCAAAAAGCTTCATAAAATCAATTAAAAAAGAATTTCCTGAATGGGTTAACATTGCGCCAAAAATTCCCAGATTGATTCATGCTTACCTTAAAAATGAACAAAATATGCAATTGAATATTGTTGAAAATGAAAATCAAAGCATCCGAGATGAACTTAATAAATTACGAATTTTTTGCAAAAAAATGTCTATATTTTTTATAATACTTCTTTTTGTATTGATCTATATTTTTTTAAAAATTAATTAAAAAATTATCTTTGGCATTTTTTACAAAAAAAACTTGAACGCTGCCCTAATCTTAATTGATTTATTGGAAACTTACATTGATAACATGGTTGGTTTTCTCTTCCGTAGACTTTATGTTCATTCTGAAAATAGCCATTCTCCCCGTTTACATCAAAAAAATCATTCATAGTACTTCCGCCTCTTACAATAGCATTTCTAATAACATCCTTGATTGATTTTACTAAAATAGATAATTTTTTCTTTGTGATTTTTTTTGACACACGGTAAGGTCTGATACCAGCATAATACAGTGATTCACTAGCATAAATATTTCCAACACCAACAACAAGATGACTATCCATAATTGAGTTTTTAATACATTGATTCTTATTTTTTAATTTTTGGTAAAGATATTCAGTATTGAATTTATCATCTAAAGGTTCGACACCCATATTTTTAATTAATTTATGGCTATATGGATCTTTTTCTGTCCACAAAATTGAACCGAACCTCCTTGGATCTCTATACCTTAATATTAAGTTCTTTTCTTTAAAAATTATATCCACATGATCATGTTTATTTAATAGGTCTCTATCTGAAACTATGCATAATCGTCCAGACATCCCTAAATGAATTATGAGTGTACCATCTGAAAACTTAGCAAGTATATATTTACCTCTTCTATCAAGATTTAACAAAGTTTGTTTTTTTAAAATTTGAGGTAATTTTGGATTAATTGGCCAACGTAGTGAGTAATTCCTAATTACAATCTGCTTTACTGATAAACTTAAAAGAGGTTTTAATCCCAGACAAGTAACTTCAACTTCAGGAAGCTCGGGCATTATTTTTCTTCTTTTTGCTCAACATGAGGGGTAAGCATAGTGAAACCTAAATCACCAGCAAAATGATATAAAAGTTCCTCATCCTTTCTAAATAAAAGTAACTCAGGAGACTCTTGAATTCTATAAAAAGTCACTTTTTTATTGTCTTGAAAAATAATATCGAAGCTCTTGTAACCAATTCTCTCATCAATTTTATATGTTTCAACTGACTTTGCAGGAATATCTTTCCATGTCATTTCAAACCAATCAGTTATCTCAGACTGAACAACTGATACATTTTTTCCCTCTGCATTCCAAATATTATTTTTATAATAAAGCTTTAAGCGACTTTCTTGCCATTGTTCTAGGCGCGAAAAATCAAATCCTTTAATCTTTTCATATTTTGCAACAGGATTTTTATCTATTAATTCAAGAGGCATGAAAGATGAAGTTTCAGAAAATCCCCCACTAATCAAAAAAACATTATCCTTATATAAAACATATTGGTCTTCATTAACTGGATTATATGTTCCAAATAAAAATATTTCCTCAAGACCCTCACCAAGGAAAGTTACTTTTAGTCTAGGTTCATCAAGTCCATATTTAGATAAATTATCAGAGCTTAATTTTTCTGAACTCGAGGTAGCGATCAAAGAAAGTATTCTATAAACATATAATTCATCTGCTCTAGCCTTATGCGGAGAGAGCATTCTCCAATTGTTATCAATTACCTTAAAATGCGTACTTATCCTGGAAGGAAAATCTATTTTAATTTCATTAAAATCTGATAATTTAAATTCAGTTAATTCAAACCTTGACGACTCCAAAGGTTCTTTTTGAAATATTGTCCACGAATAAAAAAAAGTAATTAAGACTAGAAATAATAAACCAATATTAATTAACCATCTGATTCTCATATCTTTAAGCTTTTCGCCTTTTGAACCATAAACCAAATCCTGCTATAAACAAAATAAATGGGAAAAAATATTGGAAACTATGAAAAATAAACCACGCAAGAAAAACAGATTTACTGTCGCTTGGGATCGTAACGTTAACATCTTTTAATGGCATTGGTTGAATTGTTATTAATTGGTCGTCTCCGGCTAACCAATTGATCATATTGATTCCTAAATCTAAATTACCACCTGAGGTAATGAAGTTGTTTGATAAAAAACCTGCATTACCAACCACAATGACTCTTTGACCTTTTTCCTCGAAAGTTCTATTTAAAGCTACCCCAATATTAATTGGACCAAGCTTATCCTTGCTTTCATCAAAAATAAGTTTCTGTTCTTCTTTTTTTCCTTCTCCAGCAAGCCAACCACCTGCAGCTACTTCTATCAATTTACTTACCTCCCAACCATTTTCATATGTACCTTTAGCAGTTACCTCATGAGCCCCTGAAAATAATGTTCTTAACATGAAATTATCTGTTATAGGGTGACTTCCATAAAATGTAGCAAAAGAAACATTTTCATTTGCGCCAAACTGTGTCGAGGAAGGATCAATCACTTTTCCCTCAGATACTTTTAAGCCTAAATATTTTGCTACATCGTCAAGCCCCTTTAAATTATTATCATCTAACAACCAAAAAACATTGCCCCCATTTTGTAAATATTTAAGAATTTTATTGGCTTCTACTTTTGAAACATTTACCTGAGGGCTAGCTATTACAAGAAGACCTCCCTCTTTTGGTACCTCTTTTAAAACTGTTAAATCAGGATTTGAAAATTTAAATCCTTTTTTTTCAAGCTGTTTACCAAACTCGCCTAAATCATTATTTTTTGTACCTAATAAATTTTTTTCTCCATGTCCATCTAAATACATAATTGGCTGTTGATTAGTTCTGGTTAGTCTAACAAGTAAATTTGTTAGATCTTGTTCTGCAAATGGAGGTGTAATATGCTCTGTTCTTTTGTTATATTCAACAATTACCTCACCATCAACCCTAATACCCATTTCTTGGGCTAGTTTGGGTTCTTCAACAGGGCTAATAAATTTTATATTAATATCATTCTTTGTTCTTTGATAGCGAGCTATAAAATTTATAATTCCTTGTCTAAAAGTTTCTCCATTATTAACATCATCTTTAGTTGCAAAAACAGTTAAATTTATTGGGTTGGACATATTCTCTAAAACTTCAATACTTCCTTGCGTGAGTGTATTTCTATTGGCTTGTGTAATATCTTTTGTCAAAACAAATTGATTAGATAAAAATCCTAATAAAATCACTAATAAAATAAACAACAAAACAAAAAACCAATTTTGAATCAAAAGCTGTAATCTTAATTTCGCATTAATTTTCAATTAACTACCCTCGCAACCTATCAGAATCTAAACGCCTAATAGTTAAAACTAAAAAAGTTGTAATAAATAAAATGAAATAAACTATATCTTTGCTATCAATTACACCCCTAGAAAAAGATTGGAAATGTTTCATAAGTGAAATGTACCCAAACCAATGATTAGGCTGGCTTGCAAAGAATTTCTCTAGTCCCATTAGTGCAAATAATGCAATAAAACTCAGAATTGCTGCAATAATAGGTTGATTTGTTAACGAAGAAAAATATATTCCCAAAGCAGAAAAACTAGCAGCTAACAAAATTAGACCTAATGAATTTGCGATTAAATAACCAAAATCGATGTCAGACCATATATTTAGTGTCGACAACATTATTAGAATATATAGAACTAAAATACTTAAAAAAATAATTAATCCCAAAAACTTTCCAACTACTATTTCTGTTAATGATATAGGTGCACTAAATAAAAAAGGTAAAGTTTGGCTTTTTCTCTCTTCACTGATCAATCTCATTGTTAAAAGAGGCACCGCAAATAACATAAGAAATGACGCAATACCATAAACTGTTTGTCCAACAAATATTGTTACGCCTACTCTTTCTGCTGGCCTAATTGATCCTGACATAACTTCAAAGTAATTATTCACACCTTGTAAATAAAAACTACCAAACGCCAACATCAATAAAGCTAATATTATCCAACCCATAGGGGAAGCGAATAAACTTTTTAATTCTTTTCTAGCAACGTTAATTATCATTTTTAAAAATTAATTCCTTTTATTTTTTTGAATTTTGTACTTGTGTTAGTTGCACAAAAATATCTTCCAAACTCGTAATATGAGGCGCCACATGGTAAAGACCCCAGTTTTGCTTTGACGCTAAATTAACAATTTCTTCAGCCGGTAGGTATTTTTCTTTAAATGTAATTATGAACATTCCTTGCTCATCTTTTTCAACTTTTTCAACGCCTTTAATATTTTTTAGTTTGCTAATTGTAGGGGGCTTTGAAAAACCTATTAACAACTTATTACCAAGGCGTTGTTGCTTTAAATCTTCAATAGGCCCGTGAAAAACTAAATTTCCTTTGTCAATAATTTGAACACGATCACATACCATCTCCA
>NZHT01000037.1 GCA_002691385.1 Flammeovirgaceae bacterium
AGGCGGATAGAATTTCGGATAAGTGCGGAAAATTAATGGTTATTCTCCCTGAAAGGGCATTTTATTTGTGATTTCAGATATCTAAAGACATTATAAATCAAATTAAAATTCAAAATGGTTAAGATGTCGTGGAAACAAATGATTTTCTTAAGTAAAAGACAATTAACGAGAAAAAGATCGCTTTAACATTAGGTTTAATTTTTTTTTTACTTAAGTTTTATTTTGTAATAACTATATTTTCAAAATTTTACATACAAAAAATAAAATATTACCAAATAAAATATCAAAATCTGTTTTATTTAATATGACATTTGAATAGCTTTTTATTTTTGTTTTATATTATAATTTTCATTTTTTTAACTATTTACATCATATTATTATAAATAATGTCATTAATGGCTAATTTCATTAAACTATTTTTAATATTTATCCATTTATTTATTTTTTATAAAATTAAAAACTACTTTTTTTAACATTAACCATGTTTTATTTTTATTTTCTTAATAATTTGATAAATTGCCCTATATATGAAAAATTATAAATCAGTTTAATTAATTAAATGTTCATTTTTAAAACCAATTTGTATATGAAGAGGATTGTACTAATAAGTATTTCCTTTCTTTTCGTTCTGGGTACAGCCTGGGCGCAAAGAACGGTATCCGGTATAGTGACTTCTGATGACGGTAGCGGGGGTATCCCGGGTGTAAATGTTATTCTGAAAGGAACAGCAACAGGCACAACTACAGATTTAGATGGTAACTACCGTTTAAGTGTTCCAGAAGAAGGTGGAACTCTAGAATTTTCATTTATAGGTCTTTCAAGCCAAGAAGTAGTCATTGGTGCGAGAGCTGTAATTGATATTACTATGATGGAGGATGTGGAAACATTGTCTGAAGTAGTTGTCACGGGACTAGGTGTCGTGAAAGAGAAGAAAGCACTTGGTTATGGTGTATCTTCTATTAGCAGCGATGCATTGGTTGCTCGTCAAGAATCAGACGTGGCTAGGTTGTTACGAGGAAAAGCGACAGGTGTAGATATTGCATCGACTTCTGGACTTGCTGGTTCTGGTACTAATATTATAATTAGAGGTTATTCTTCAATCACAGGCTCAAATCAGCCGTTATTCGTGGTTGACGGTATTCCATTTAACACTGAGACCAATACAGGTGGTCAAGGGTTTGGCTCTGGTAGTGCAACGGCATCATCTAGATTTTTAGACCTTGATCCAAATTCTATTGCTGAAATTTCAATTCTCAAAGGATTATCGGCAACAGTTCTTTACGGAGAGCAGGGTAGAAACGGTGTTGTTTTGGTTACAACTAAGAACGGAAAAGCAGGTGCAGGTGCTTCTAAGAAGATGGAAGTAAGTGTAACACAAGGTATTTTCCAATCTGAAGTGGCTAATGTCCCAGATTACCAAAACACTTATGGTAACGGATTTAACGCTGGTTTCGATTGGTATTTTTCTAACTGGGGAGCAGCATTTGATGATACTAACCCAGGATCATACGGCAGTAATTTTAAAGGTTTAACGCCAGATGGGAAAGGAGTTTATATAACACACCCATATGATCAGGACCAATATAGAAATGATTTTGATGGAGTATATGATGATGTACAAGATTACTTGTACAAGCCATTCAATAATGTCGAGGATTTTTTCCAGAAAGGGTTAAGTTCAAATACTTCTGTTTCTATTCAAAAGTCACTTTCAGCTAATTCTTCAGTCAGCGCAACTTATAGTTACTTAACAGAAGAAGGTTTTACACCGCAGCTTGATGACATAGTGATGTCTCCAGGAAGAACGGAAAGAAGAACTAATTATATCGATAAACATAACTTTGGTATTGGTTATAGAACTGAATTAGAGAATGGTTTAAGTCTTAAATCATCGTTCAACTATGTAAACACAGACAGAAGGACTCCAATCACTGCTCCAGCATTTGGAGGGGATGGTAATGGTTTATTTGCTGCTATTATGTTTACTCCAAGATCAATGGATTTAATGGGATTACCTTTCCAGTCTCCAATTGATAACAGGAACGTATATTACAGACGTGGTGGACCGATTCAAAATCCAAGATGGACATTGAACAATTCAGGACAAGACGAGGCAGTATCCAGATTCTTTTCTAACACTGAGTTAGCTTATAAACTGGGTGAAAACTGGAATGTTATGTATCGTTTGAGTATTGACACATATAATCAGACAAACAATCGTTTTGTTAATATAGGAGGCCCAAGACAACCTCTAGGTGAATTCTCCACTTTTTCTGTTGATCGTTGGACCAATTCTCAGGTATTAAATTTAATGTATGATTATAAGATAGGTTCATCATTTACCCTAGATGGTATTGTTGGATTTAATAGTGTATCACAAAAGGGTGCATTCGTTGGAACTACAAGTCAAGAGCAATTTGTTTATAACTTGTTGAATCATGGAAACTTTATCGAGCATAATAACTTCTCAGGATTTCAAAATGAAAATGTGTTGGGACTATATGCTACAGCATCACTTGGTTACAATGGTTGGGCATATCTAACGGCTCAGGCTCGTAATGATTGGACTTCTACACTAGAAGAGGCAAATCGTTCAGTATTGTATCCTTCGGTAAGTGCATCATTTGTGATTTCAGATGCGGTCGAGGGTATAGGTAATAGCAAAGCTGTTGATTACATAAAAGTTAGAGTTGGTTATGGTACTTCTGCAGGTTACCCAGAGCCTTATCAGACAAGAAATATCTTGAATTCTTCAACGAATGACTTCGTTACACCTGGGGGTTCTATTTTAAATACAAACTCTGTGTCTAACCAATTAGGTAATGGAAATTTGCAGAGAGAGCTGTTTACAGAAGTTGAAGCAGGACTTGAAGCAAGACTTTTTCAGGATTTAATTGGAATAGATTTGTCATTGTATAACAAAGAGAGTAGTGACTTGATTGTAGCACTTCCTTTGGATCCTTCAACAGGATATACAAATACCACCGTGAATGCTGCAAAAGTGACTAATAAAGGTGTTGAGTTAGGTGTAAATATTAGACCACCAATTCCAGGAGCTGTTCGATGGGATATCAATCTGAATTATACAAGAAATATACCTACAGTTAATTCTATATATGAAGGAATTGAAAGAGTTCAGATTGAAGGCTACGGTGGTTCCCTTGGTAACTACGCTATTCCTGGTGAACCTTTCGGAGCGATGTATGGTAGTACTTTTATGAGAACAGATAATGATGATCCTAATTCACAATATGTTGTAGAAAGTATTGGTAACTACCAGAGTTCAGGAGAATTTTCTATCATAGGTAATCCCAATCCTGATTATACCGCAAACTGGATGAATACAATAACATGGAAAGGTTTATCCTTTGGATTTCAATGGCAATATATAAAAGGAGGAGATATTTATTCTTCAACTATCCAGGCGCTTTTGGCTAGAGGTAATACAACTGATACAGATGTTGATAGAAACATTCCTATTATAATGCCAGGTGCTGTTAAGCAAGATGGTGTAGATGGCGCAGGAGATCCAGTATATGTAGCAAACGATATTCAGACTTATATGGGAGATTCTTTCTTCCGAGCTTATTTCTATGCGAATGAAGGAGGAGTTTTCGATGCTTCAGTTTTAAGATTGAGAGAGGTTTCATTGGCATATGTGTTGCCTAAAACTTGGTTAGAAAAATCTCCGTTTGGTAGCGCTGCATTGACAATATCAGGTGAAAACTTGTGGTACAATGCTCCAAACTTCCCAGTAGGAACAAACTTTGATCCAGAAATATCAAGTACTGGAGTTGGAAATGGTCGAGGATTTGATTTTCGTACTGCTCCGACCGCGAAGAAATATGGTATGACATTGAACTTAACGTTCTAATTAAACGAACATAAAATTTAAAGTTTATGAAATTTGTAAATAAAATATTATTAATTTTCGCATTAATTGGATTTATTTCTGCATGTGATATGTATGACTTAGATCAGCAGGACAATCCAAATGCTTTAGACCCAAGTACAGCAAGTTTAGATGATCTGTATAATAGTATACAGTTAGGTTTTGCATCTCAATATGAGAGCGGAGACTATACTGCTGGTGCCTTGGCTAGAATGTACATGACGGTTGCATTTACCTACAATGCAGCTGTGACAAATACCACAATGGGTGGTGTTTGGAATAATGCCTATGCTGGATTATTTCCAGATGTTGATGCATTAATTGCAAAGCAAGGAACAAATAACTTTGCGATACATGTTGGGTCTGCTCAAGTCTTGAAAGCTTGGACAATGATGCAATTGGTGGATTTAATGGGTGATGTCCCATATTCTGAAGCTGGTCAGGGGACTGACATAATCAGTCCGAAAGTTGATGCAGGTTCAGAAGTTTATGCGGCAGCAATCACTCTATTAGATGCCGCAATTGTTAACCTTTCAGATGCTGCGGCTCCATCTCCTTCAAATGATCAATTTTATGGGGGTGATCGAGCTAAATGGGTGACATTGGCAAACACGTTGAAGATGAGAGCTTACCTTAATACGGGTGATGCTGCCAGTTTCAATGCCATAGTGACTGCAGGTGACATTATTGATGAGGCAGGTGAAGATTTCCAATTTAATTATGGAAGCCAGCGTGTCAATCCTAACTCAAGGCATTGGATGTACAATAGTAGTTATGAACAAGGTGATGGAAATTATATGAACAACTACTTTATGTATCTGCTTGCTGGTGAACAGGTCGATGCTTCAGGCGCAACAATTGTTGATCCAAGAACGCGGTATTATTTCTATCGAAAAACTGATAACTCTACTGATTTAGATCAAGCGGAGTACGGTTGTCACCTATCAGTATATCCTACTCAAGCGGACAGACCAGCGCACTGGACTGGTTCTTTTGCCAGTCTTCCTTATTGTTATGGTACAGAAGATGGGTATTATGGACGTGATCACTTAAATGGTTCTGGAACACCACCTGATGGTCCGGTTAAAACATCTTATGGACTTTATCCTGGTGGTGGTGCTTTTGATTTTGATGAGTACCAAGATACCAGAACATTAGGAATTTTTGGAGGTCTAGGTGAAGGAATACTACCTGTTATGCTTTCCTCGCATGCCTGGTTTATGAGAGCTGAGATGGCTGAGTCCACTGCTGGTGCAGGAAGAGATGCTCTTTCAGCTGGAATCAGTGCCTCTCTTGCAAAGGTCAGATCTTTTAAATCTTTAGTTTCAGCTGAAATGTCTCAAGATATAACTTTGAAAGATGGAACTACTGTTAACGTAGAATCATTTTATGGAATGACTGACGCTAAAGTGGCAGATTATTTAGCTGATGTATTGGCTGTTTACGATGCAGCAGATGCTGCAGGAAAGAAGGATATCATAGCAAAGCAAATGTTGATAGCAATCTATGGTAATGGGCTAGCTGCATATAACATGTGGAGAAGAACAGGTCTACCTTCAAACATGTCGCCAGCTTTGGAAGCTGATCCAGGAACATTTGCATACAGAATGCGATATCCACAGGATTATACTACTAGAAATGCAAATTACGATGAGGCAAATGACCTCATAACCAACAGAGTGTTTTGGAACGCAAGTGGTCCAGCTCTTTATTAATGTTAAATGCTAAATATTAAAAAAATGATAAATTCAAATAATATTATAAAAGCGTTAATTTTGGGACTTTTGGTCATGCTTGCATATTCATGTGCAGATCCAGATGAGAAGCCCATATTGACTTTCGATGATGCCCTTAAGGGTAGTTATCCTCGTGTAACCGCAACGACGGGAGCTGCTTTGGTTAATCCAAATGACTTAGCTTCATCTTCTTTTGGTTATTCTGTAGAATTTGTTGATGAAACAAAAGGTGCGGATGTAACAGAATATAAGTTTACAATGTCATATAATGGTGGAAGTGAGGTTGATATGCCAGGCAGAACTTATACGCAAGCTGATTTTACCAAAAATGCAGATGGATTTATGAGCATGGATGTTCCTGCTTTTACTGCCACTGAAATGGCCGGTCTTGCTTCAGTTACCATTACTTCTGCAAACGCAGATGCCGGAGATTATTTCACTGTTCATAGTTACATATCAAAAGGTGGAATGATTTTTTCCAATATTAATAAGTCATCTACGATTACGGGGCCTGCTTTTGCAGGAAGGTTTGATACTACTTTTCCAGTAGCTTGTCCTTCTGATATGTATTTAGGAGAAGTTGCATACTCATCTGATCTCTATTGGGGAGGATTTGGTGCTGCGGCTACTGCTACAGGAGTTAGTGAACCCGCCGTTAGCGTCGTAGAGGTTAGTGCAGGTAGTTTTACTTTTAGTGATTGGTCGTTTGGTGGATATAATGCGGGTTATGGATGTTGTACACCATCGGGAGACTTCGGTTTCTCAGATTTATGTGGAGTAGTTACATTTAATAAAACTGCTACCGACTCATATGGTGATGCTTGGGAGCTTAAGTTTTTTATGGCTGCTGACAACGTCACTTTGACAGTTGCAGCAACTAATCCAGCTTGGAATGAGAATGCTATAACAACCGTTACATTCCCTTCAGCACAAACTTGGACATGTGGTAACTGTGAAGCATCGGTTGCTGATGTTACCTTTTAATTAATTTTAAATGAATATAGAAAAGCCGGTTCCATTGGAGTCGGCTTTTTTTATTTTTTTATTTTAATAAATTTTTGCAGAATGTTATTGACTAATTATGAAAAATAAAATTTTATTCCTCTTTGCAATTATTTTTTGTGGGTGTGGAAGTAGAGGTTTGACTCCATTGAAAGATATTCCTCTGAATCTACCTAAAATTGAAATCTTGGTCAATAAAGAAGATTTTAGAGGATATATTTTATTACGTAAAACAGATTCTCCAGGGATGATGTTTATGGTTAATAGCCTTGGTGAAGTAGTTTGGTATCAAAAATCTGATACTGCTCTTAATCGGGTTTTTAAACCTTATCCCAATAGTTACGTTGCTTTAGATTCTAAGTCTGATTTAATTGAAATGAGCTATGAAGGGGATACGTTAAACCATCTTAAATTTGGAATGGCTGGCTATGATAGACTGTTACATCACGATCTAATTAAAGATGGAAATGATTATGTTGCACTTACCCATGAAATTTTACCAATTAATTTAATGGCATTTGGTGGGTTAGATCAAGATACCATCAGACACGATGGCATCGTTAAACTTTCATCCGATGGTAAAAAAATATGGAGTTGGAGCTTATCGGATCATTTAGATCCTTTGATGAATCCGGATATACTGAAGAACAAGATAGATTGGGGACATGCTAATGCATTGGAGCTAGATATTGATGGTAATTATTTAATTTCATTTAGAAAATTTGATGAAATCTGGAAAATTGATAGTGAGACGGGAAGTGTTATTTGGAAATATGGTGGTATTTCTATCGAAAACGATAGTAATAGATTCTATGGCCAGCATTCAATTAACCTAGATCTATCGGGTGATTATTTATTGTTTGATAATGGGGATAGAAGATACAGAAAAACATCAAGGGGATTTGCTTTTAGAGCAAATAACAATTCTTTTTTAAATACTTTGATCATTGAATTACCAGATTCTTTGTTTAGCTGGAAACAAGGGAGTGTATATCAATTTCAGGAAGGGCGCTATTTATTTAATAGCACTATGAGGAAAAAGATCATTATTACTAATAAATTGGGTGATATCCTTTGGATGGCACGTACAAGTGAGGAATTTTATAGGGCCTATTATATAGATGAGTTAACGATGCATTAATCTTTAAACAAGATTTTAAGTGATTATGTTATCGATCATATAGCTTTCTTTCATTGTTTCCAATTCTTTATAAATTTGTGAGAGTATAGAAATATGAGATTTTACCTTATTCTTCTTTTATTTATATTTTTTGGCTGTGAACAAGAAAAAACATCTAAACCTATCTTTGAGCGTTTAAGGGCTCAACGAACAGGTATTGATTTCAGTAATAATTTGACTCATGATGTTACTAATCGTTCGAATTTGTTTGATTTTGATTATTTCTATAATGGCGCCGGGGTTGGAGTTGCCGACCTTAATAATGATGGTTTATTAGATATTTATTTTGCTGGAAATCAAGTAGCCGATAAACTTTATGTTAACAGTGGAAATTTTAAGTTTCGTGATATTTCTGTTGAAGCAAATATAAATCTTATTGAGGGTTGGTCCAATGGTGTATCTTTTGTTGATATCAATGAGGACGGTTTTCTTGACATTTATATTTCTAGAGGGGGCCCGCTTGAAGCAAATCAAAGGGCAAATCTTTTATATATAAATCAAGGAGATGAAACATTCATTGAAAAAGCCGGTTATTATGGATTGGCTGATCAGGGTTTTAGTACGCAATCCGCATTTTTTGATTTCGATCAGGATGGTGACTTGGATTGCGTGGTAATGAATGAAAATGGACTTTATGGTACGGAGCCAGGAGCCTTTTATCAATTACTTCGAACTCGAAAGGGATTGATGCAGGGAAGTTCGAGCCATTTTTATATTAATGATGGGGGGTTATATGTTGATGCTACTGCCCAAGTAGGTATGCTAAGACCTAGTTTTGGTCTAGGATTGTCTGTTGCTGATTTAAATGGAGATGGCTGGTTAGATATCTATATAGCCAATGATTATTTTATTCCTGATGCAATGTACATAAACAAAAAGAACGGAACTTTTTTTGACGAAATAAAATCTAGAACTAGTCAAATCTCTTTTTTTGGTATGGGGGTCGACGTGGCTGATATAGATAATGATGCTTATCAAGATATTTTGGTGCTGGACATGGCCAGTGCAGATCATGTCAGATCCAAGATGCTCATGCAGTCTATGAGCGCTTCAAATTTCGACATGTTGGTGAACAAATTTGACTTTGCTTATCAATATATGTTTAATACTTTGCAAATGAATCAAACCAATAATATTTATAGAAATATTTCTCATCAGTTAGGAATTGCTAAAACAGATTGGAGCTGGGCAGGATTAATTGCCGATTATAACAACGATGGGAATAAGGATGTGTACATAACCAATGGTTACAGGCGATATGCCTCAGATAATGATTTTTCTAATAGAGTGCTTCAGACACAAGCTAAATACCAAGGAAAAGTTCCTATGAGCATTAAAAAGGGTCTATACGAAGAAATGCCATCTGAAAAGTTATCTAATTTGTTATTTGAAAATCAAGGTAATTTGTCCTTTAAAAATAGCTCAGCTGATTGGGGTATTTCCACTCCTTCTTTTTCCAATGGTGCGGTGTATGCCGATTTAGATAGTGATGGTGATTTAGATTTGGTGACAAATAATATAGATCAGGAGGCTTTTGTTCATAAAAATTTAAGTAGAGAATTGGATTTGGGTAATTTTTTAACCGTTAAAACATTAAGCAAGCATCATGAGTCATATGCTAAAGTCTATGTATACACAGGGGATTCAGTTCAATTATGGGAAAATAAAGGGGTAAGAGGCTATTTTTCATTTGTAGAGCCTGTTGCATATTTTGGCTTAGGATCATTAAAAATGGTTGATTCTGTAAGGGTAGTTTGGCCAAATGGTAAAGTTCATCAAAGATATCATGTGGGTGTAAATCAAGAGTTAATTATATTAGAGACAGACGAAGAGCTACCAAAGATTAAAAATGGGAGAAAAAAAAATAAATTTACTTTCTCCGAATCAAAAGCAATCAATTTTGTTCATGAACAGTCTTTTTACGATGATTTTGTAAAGGAAATTTTACTTCCCTATAAGCAATCTACTGTTGGTCCTTCCATCGTATCTGGAGATGTTAATGGAGATGGATGGGACGATATTTTCATTTCGGGATCTAAGGATCAACCATCTCAAATATTTGTTCAACGAGAAGGGAAGTTTGAAAAAATAGAGAATTCTGAATTTTTGATAGACAAAGAATTTGAAGATGTAGGAGGATTATTTTTTGATAGCGATGGTGATTTAGATCTAGATTTATATGTGATATCAGGGGGTAATGAATACCCAGAAGGTTCTCCTTTTTATAGAGATAGACTGTATATCAATGATGGTTTTGGAAAATATTGTAGAGATAAGAATTTTATGGATAGCTTAGGTTTAAGTGGAAAAGTTGTAAAAGAAATTGATCTTGATGATGATGGTGATCTGGACTTAATTTTAGGGAACAGAATGATTCCTCAACATTATCCCTTGAATTCATCAGCGCAAATATTGTTAAATGAAAATGGAAAATTTAAGAATATGACTGAAGAAATTAGCATTGGTTTTAAAGAATTTGGAATTATTAATGACATTGAAGTAACCGATTTTAACCACGATGGCAAGGATGATTTTATAGTAGTTGGAGAATGGACAAAAATTGGGATGTTTACTTCAGTAGAGGGTAAATTTCAAGATGTGTCTTCTTCTTATGGACTTGATAATGAATTGGGTTGGTGGTTTTCCATAACCTCTGCCGATATCAATGGAGATGGTTTGATGGATTATATTTTGGGAAATATTGGTTTAAACACTAAATATGCAGCATCTAAAGCAAAACCATTTAAAGTATTTGCTAATGATTTTGACACCAACGGTACCTTGGATATTGTTTTGAGTAAAATGTACAAGGGGAATTATGTGCCGGTGCGTGGTCGAGAATGCACCTCGCAACAAATGCCCTTTATCTCAGAAAAATTCGATACTTATACATCATTTGCTCAGGCATCTATTAAAGATATGTTTGAAGATAGATTGGATAGTTCGTTGATGTTAGAGGTTAATGAGTTTAGAACATTGGTGATGTTAAGCACCTTGGAAGGTTTCGATATAAAGCCATTACCTAACGCTGCTCAAAGCTTTCCTTTTTTAGATTGCGTGGTATTGGATTTGAATGATGATGGTTTAGATGATCTAATTGCCGTTGGAAATATTTATAATACGGAGATTGAAACTCCTAGATGGGATGCAGGTACTGGAATGGTGCTCTTGGCAGATTCAATTAATACTTTTGAATTGAGTGAAGCTCGTGACAATCATTTTTTTATAGAGGGGAATGCGAAAAGCGTAAAATTGCTGAATAAAAAAGAGAGAACACAATTATTAATAGTCGCACGAAATAATGATAGTGCGCTATCATTTGAAATCGAAAAGTGAGGTGTTTAAATCTGACAATTATCTCATTTCATGGATTAAAAAATATTTTTTCCATTCTTGTCTTATTTTTATTGATCTATGAAAAGAAAATATATGGGATTCTTTAAACTGCTATTTTATTCACATTTACTTTCTTATTTCAAGGACTAAACAATTTTTGGGATGGTAACTACTTATTTGCCTTTGAGATTCTATTTTTAACAGCTTTAATTTAATTTATTGAAGAAAAACATTTCATTATTTGATTTGGCTAAAATTTTTTTAGTACTTGGATCATCTGCCTTTGGAGGATATACCTCATTGGTGGCCATGATACAAAGTGAGCTAGTCGATAAACGAAAGATACTTTCTCAACAAAAAATATATGATGGCATCTTGATTGCTTCATTACTTCCTGGTCCTTTAGCTGTTAATGTAGTCACTTACATTGGCTATGGCTTGAGAGGCTGGCCAGGGGCAATTGTTTGTGGGATTTCAATTTTGCTACCAGCATGTTCGATAATGACTATTATGGCACATGCCAGCTCAGTATTTTTTGATGTCATGATTTTTAAATCAGTGATTGCTTTTTTAATTCCTGTCGTGGCTGCAGTCATTCTTAATGTATCCCTAAAAATGGTGCAAAATGGACTTAATTCCTACTGGCAAATAATTTTGATTGTTCTAACTTTATCAAGTCTTATTTTTACTTCAATTAATCTTGTTACTAGTATTGTCATTGGAGGGCTGTTTGGACTTGTTTTTGGAGAAAAAAAGTCACTTAATATTCAAGAGTTAGGATCAATAAGATCTGTTAAATACTTGTTGATTGGGGTAATTGCTTGTATTCTTTTAATGTTGGTATTTTTCTTTTTGTTGTCACATCCTCATGATACGCTGTTAATGGAGTTTTCAAAGGTGAGCCTTACCTTATTTGGAGGAGGATATGTGATGATTCAAGCAATTAATGATTTGGTTGTAAATCATTGGTCATGGGTAAGTTCTGACGAATTTAATCAGGCCATTGCTTTGGGCCAGTTAACCCCCGGACCCATATTGGTATCGGCTACGTATATTGGATTTAAAGCTGGGGGTCTTTTGGGGGCCTTTGTTGCTACCATTGGCATATTTTTACCAGCTGCTTTGTTAATGTTATTGGCCGGGTATGTATTTAGAATGCTACCTGATGATAAAGTCATAAGTGCTGTTTTTTCTGGTATAAAGCCAATTGTCTTTGCTTTTATTTTATTTTCTGCTTATGTGGTACTAAAGCCAATAGGATTTGATTTTCAGTCAATAGGATTGACTATTATTGCATTTATTATGATAAATTATTTAAAAGTTAACTTCTTGTGGCTTATGTTGTCAAGCGGTATTTTAGCTCTTTTTTTTATTTGAGATGACCCAAAAAGTCATTCAATTTATAGGAACACAACGATCGGGCTCTAACCTACTTCGGTTGATGCTCAATCAGCATAGGGGTATTTCGGCACCTCATCCTCCACATATTTTAAAGACATTTATGCCTCTAATTTCTAGATATGGGGACTTAAAAGTTAGAAAAAATAGATTTTTACTGGTAGATGATGTGTGTCATTGGGTAGAATGTAATCCCGTTGAGTGGTCATTAGTTAATTTTGATCGGGATGAGATTACGGATAAAATCACGTCACTCTTGGATCTCTTTGAGGTTATTTATCAGCAGAAGTGCACTGTAGATGAGGCCGAGATGTGGTGTTGCAAGAGCACTTTCAATATTCATTATACAGGAGAATTAGAAAAAGTGATTCGACCGTTCTATATTTATTTGTATAGAGATGGTCGCGATGTAGCCACTTCTTTTAAAGAGGCTTATGTTGGACCTAAGCATATTTATCAAATTGCTCAAAAATGGCAGCAAGAGCAAAAAGAAACAGCCTTATTTTTGTCTAAATTGTCATCTCATCGTTTTGTTCAAATCAGCTATGAAGCATTGATTCAAGATCCAGAAAAAACGCTTCGCATGATTTGCGAAAATGTAGGTGTTGAATTTGATGACATTATGCTAGATTATTTTAATTCCAAAGAGTCACTTTTAACTTCTAAATCGGGTAATATGTGGGCCAATGTAGCTAAGCCCATCATTACCAATAATAGCCAAAAGTTTTATAAATTGCTTACCACGGAAGAAATTGAAATTTTCGAATCTATAGCTGCAAAAAGCCTTTTAGCATTGAGATATAAATTGATGACTTCAGGAGATCCTATTCAATGGTCGGAAAAAGAAATTCAGTTTTTTGGGCGGAAAAATCAACAATTATTGGATGATTTACAGAAATCCGCCTCTCAAAAGGAGCGCTTAAATCGTGCGGGTCAAAAAGAACTTTTGAAAAGTATTACCCAACGTAACTTTAAGGTTTAGTAACGTTTCTGAGTCTTTAGATAATTGATTACATAATCGTTGATACCTGTTTCTAATGTGGTAAAGGGGTATGGGTATCCAATCCCTCTTAACTTTTCCATTTTGGCCTCTGTAAAATATTGATATTTGTCTCGAATATCTACAGGAGTATGGATGAAGGAGATCTTGATATCTTTGTTCATTGCAAGAAATACCGCTTTTGCTAAATCTAAAAAGCTACGGGCTTGACCACTGCCTAGATTATATATTCCTGAGTTTTTACGATGATGCATAAGCCAATATAATACTTTGACAACGTCCTTGACATAGACAAAGTCCCGCATTTGACCACCATCACTAAATTTTGGATTGTGAGATCTAAAAAGTTTCATTTCATCTGTTTTACTGATTTGATTGAAAGCATGATATACTACAGAGGCCATACGATCTTTATGATATTCATTGGGGCCATACACGTTAAAAAATTTAATACCAGTCCAAAAAAATGGTTTTTTGGCCTCCTTTAAAGCCCAAATATCAAATTCATTTTTTGAATCTCCATAAGGATTTAGGGGGATCAATTTATCAGATAAATCCTCTTGATCATCAAATCCAAATTCTCCAAGACCATAAGTTGCTGCACTACTTGCATAGACTAAAGGGATTTGATATAAAACACAATTTTTCCAAATCATTTTACTATACTCTGTATTCATATTTGCTAATAGCATCCTATCAAACTCTGCTGTATCGGTGCGAGCACCTAGATGAAAAATAAATTCTATCTCTTCATGATTAAGTTGAATCCAATCATTAAGCTCATGCCGATTGACCCTTTGTGTAATTTTTTTACCCTCTAAATTTTTGTTTTTTATATCAGAATCAAACAAATCGACCGCAATAATATTATTAAAATTGGACTTATTTAACTCACTTATTAATGTGCTGGCTATGAAACCGGCTGCACCTGTAACTATGATCATACCTTTTTTGTTTCTGGCACAAATTTATATATTATATCCTCTTCATAAGTTAGATTACATTAAAATAGAAAATTAGTCAGTAAATGAAGTATTTCTTAATTGCTGGTGAGAGGTCAGGTGATCTATATGGATCAAATTTAATTTCAGCACTATTAAAAAAAGATCCATCAGCTCAAATTCTTTGCTATGGAGGAGATAAAATGAAAGCGGCAGGAGGGCAGCTTTTAAGTCATTATAAAGAGAGTGGCTTTATGGGCTTTTATGAGGTTATTTCAAATCTTCGGTTGATAAAGAAGAAATTAAAAACCTGTAAAAAACAATTATTAGAATTCAATCCTGATGCTGTTATTTTTATAGATTATCCAGGTTTTAACTTGAGGGTGGCTGCCTTCGCTAAGCTTCAGGGATTAAAAACGATTTATTATATTTCACCAAAAATATGGGCATGGAATAAGGGGCGCATTAAAGAAATTCGATCTTTCGTTGACAAATTACTTGTCATTTTCCCATTTGAAGTTCCTTTTTATAAATCATTAAATTACCCAGTAGAATATGTAGGAAATCCTTTGATTGAGCATATTGAAGATTACGAGTTAGATACTTCCTTTAAGCGCTCGACAAATCATCGCTGGAATATTGCTTTTTTACCTGGAAGCAGAAAACAAGAAGTGGGTAACTCAATTGAAATGATTCGAAAATTGGCTCATCAGCGAAAGGATTTATTTTTGTGGATAGCTGGTGTGGACAATTTATCCATTGATCTGTATCATAGTATTAACGAATTTAGTAATGTTAGGCTAGTCGTTGGTAAAACATATGAACTACTAAACTTATGTGATGTGGCTATTGTGACTTCTGGTACGGCTACCTTAGAGACGGCATTATGGAATATACCCCAAGTCGTTTGCTATAGGGCTCATCCTATATCATATTTGATAGCCCGGTATTTAGTAAAAATTAAATTTATTTCCTTGGTGAATTTAATTGCAAATAAAGAGATTGTTAAAGAACTCATTCAAAAAGATTACACTATTGAAAATGTTTTAAGAGAAGTAGATTTACTGATTACCGATAAAACGAAGCGTAATCGGCAATTAAATGATTACCAAGAACTTAGCACATTATTGGGGAAGGGAAAAACTTCAATGATAGTGGCTGAGAAAATATATAATATGGCGAATACTAAGCCGCTTTAAGTTTGTGGTTATACTTGGATTTAGTAAATTTTTCCATGGCGTAAGCTTTGGTAAGAGAAATTGTTTTAATCTTTTTATCTGAAGGAATGTCAAACATTGCATCTGTAATGATAACTTCTAGAATAGCTCTCAAACCTCTCGCTCCTAGTTTTAATTCCAAGGCTTTGGTTACAATATAGTCTAGGGCATTATCTTCTACCGAAAGTTTGACATCTTCCATGTCAAATAATTTTTTAAACTGTTTGATTAAGGCATTCTTGGGTTCTGTTAAAATTCTCTTGAGCGCATTTAGGTCCAAAGGATCCAGATGCGTTAAAACAGGAAGTCTACCAACGAGTTCAGGAATTAATCCGAAATTCTTGAGGTCTTGAGCGGTAACATATTTCAATAAATTAGCTTTATCAAAAGCTTTTGATGCATCATTTTTATTTGAGAAACCAATGGATCGTGTATTGATTCGATTAGCAATATGTCCTTCAATTCCGTCAAATGCTCCTCCGCAGATAAAAAGAATATTTTCAGTATTTATAGAGATCATTTTCTGATCTGGATGTTTTCTTCCTCCTTGTGGGGGCACATTTACTGAAGTTCCTTCAAGTAATTTTAGTAGCGCTTGTTGTACACCTTCACCACTTACATCTCGGGTGATTGAGGGATTGTCTGATTTTCGAGTAATTTTGTCTATTTCATCAATGTAAACGATACCACGTTCGGCTTGAGCAACATCATAATTAGCACTTTGAAGTAGTCTTGTAAGTATACTTTCTACATCTTCACCGACATAACCAGCCTCTGTCAAAATGGTTGCATCAGCAATACAGAAAGGGACCTCCAATACTTTTGCCAAAGTTTTGGCAAGATAGGTCTTTCCTGTACCCGTTTCACCGACCATGACAATATTAGATTTTTCAATCATGACATCACTATTAAGGTTATTTTGGCTAAGTCTCTTGAAGTGATTATAAACGGCAACCGAGAGATATTTTTTTGCTTCATCTTGGCCGATAATGTAGGCGTCAAGATGCCTCTTCATGTCGATGGGTTTGATCAATTTGAACTCTGGAGCTTCTCCAGCATTGGCTTTAGTCTTAACTTCCTCATTTAAAATCTGCTGTGCTTGGATGATACATTTATCACAAATATGGGCATGTATCCCCGATATCATGAGATCTACATCTTTCTTCTCTCTTCCACAAAAACTACAAGTAATCTGTGCCATATTATTTTTTTTCTAATACTTCGTCAATTAAGCCATATGCTTTGGCCTCACTCGCACGCATCCAATAGTCTCTATCCGAGTCTTTTTCTATTTGCTCGTATTTTTTGCTCGTATGTTTGGCCAGGATTTCATACAAATCTTTTCTTAATTCTTGCATTTGCTTGAGGGTGATTTCCATGTCACGTGATTGACCTTGCATACCACCGCTAGGTTGGTGTATCATGACTCGAGCATGTGGTAGTGCGGACCGCTTTTTTGGAGCACCTCCAGCCAGCAGAACAGCACCCATAGAGGCAGCCATTCCTGTGCAAATAGTAGCTACGTCAGGTCCTACATATTGCATGGTATCATACATTCCAAGACCGGCATAAACAGAGCCTCCTGGGCTATTTATATATAATAGGATGTCTTTTTTTGCATCAACAGATTCTAAGAATAATAATTGAGCTGTTATAATATTAGCTATGTTCTCTTCAACTTGCATGCCTAGAAAGATGATGCGATCCATGATCAATCTTGAAAAGACGTCTATTTCTCTAAAGTTGGTAGGTCGTTCTTCTATAACCGTACGTGTCATATTTTCTACCTTATCAACGTATGAGTCAAAGGTAAGACTGTTTATACCCTGTCCTTTCACCGCAAATTTTCTAAACTCTTCTTTGTTGATCATGTTGATTATTTTGCTATAAATATAGTTATTTTTTGAAATAAAGCTTAAAAGCTATACTATTAACACTTTATAAGGCTTATAAAGTTCTAATTTTTCCTGAAATCATCTAGAGAAACTATTTTAACTTTAGCTGTCACTTCATTTTCGATAAAACCGAAAACCTTCCTATTTTGTATTTCATTAAATACCTTCATGTAGTTGTCCCCGTTCTCGGCTTTCAAATAGTTTTCAGCCATGGTATCTATTTGGTCTCCTAACTGCTCCAAAGCGGCCATGCCCCCGAATTGCTGCGCTAAGATCACCTTGGTTTCATTAAGAATTTCTTCATTTTCAATTTTGATGGCTTGATCTTTAGCAATTTTATTTCTCACTAGGGACCATTTTAATTCCTTCTGATAATGATTATATTCTTTGTCGAGTATTTCTAAATTTATATTTTTATTAGTCCTTAAAAGCCAATTTTTAAGAAACTTATTGGGAAGCGTTATTTGAGTTACCTCAATGATTTTTTCACGAATTTTGTGGTGAAATAATTTAACCGCTTCCGCCTCATAATTTTTTTCAATAGTCTCTTTGATTTTAGAATTAAATTCTTCTTCTGTTTTTACGTTATCTTTTCCGAAGGTTTTGTCAAAGAGCTCTTGATTTACCGGTGCAGGTAAAGTATGGCTGATGCCTTTGATAGTAAATGTAAATTTACCTTTGACACTTTTTATTTCCTCTTCAGTCAGTTTGGTAATGTGTGTAAAATAGCGCTCGTCATTAAAAGACTTCTTGTGATCAAGGTCCATGCTTGCCCCTACTTTTAATCCAATTAGCTTTTTTGAAACATTCTTGTGAAGTTCTTTTAATTCAAAAGTAACCTCTTTGTCTTCAAGTTTATTTTTTGCCGACAAAACACCGTAGATAGTATCTCCTTGGCTGATTGCATCTGCGTTTGTTATTTCTCCAAATTGCTGCTGGAGGTTGGCTAATGTTTCTTTCATTACCCCTTCATCAATTTTTATTTTCTGGTTTTCAATCTTCAGCTTTTTATCAATTTTGAGATCAAAATCTTGGGCATAACCTACATTGAATGTGAAATCAAAATCTTTTTGATTGACCCAATCAATGGGTTGTTCAGGATCCAGTGCCACAGGCTCACCCAAGAACTGTAGGTCACTTTCCTTAAGATAGTTGTTTAAAGAATCTCCTATAATCTTATTAATTTCCTCAGCTGTGATTTGGGGGCCGTACATTTTTTTTATCATACCAAAAGGGACTTTTCCCGGCCTGAAGCCTTTGATATTAGCTTTTTTACTAAAATCTTTGATTTTTTCTGTTACTTGTGGTTGATAATCAACATCCTTTAAGCTAATTTTAATTAAAGCTTCTGAATTTTCAATTTTATCAAAATTAATTTCCAAAGTTTTGTCGTTTAGTAAATTAAAAAAAAACCTCTTATGCTTGATATGCACAAGAGGGTTCAGTGCGGATGGAGGGACTCGAACCCCCATGCCTCACGGCGCTAGATCCTAAGTCTAGTGCGTCTACCAATTTCGCCACATCCGCAAATCGGAGTGCAAATGTAATGAAATGAATAATTGAAACCATAGAAATGAACTAAGTTTTTGTGATCTATGCTTAAAGTAGAATTGGAAGAAGAAAAGAAGGAAATAGTGAACAGATATCGCAAGCTATTGCGAAAGGCAAAGCCTGTGATGAAAGATGGGGATGCTAAGATCATCAGAAAGGCTTTTAATGTTGCCTTGAAAGCGCATGAGGGGATGCGCAGGAAATCCGGAGAGCTTTATATTTTTCATCCCCTCAATGTAGCTATTATATGCGTTCAAGAAATAGGATTAGGGGCTACTTCAATCATTTCCGCATTATTACATGATGTTGTTGAAGATACTGACATAACATTGGCTGACATAAAGCATATGTTTGGAGATAAGGTAGCCATGATTATAGATGGGTTAACCAAAATTAAAGGTGCTTTTGATAAGGATGCTTCTCAACAAGCAGAGAACTTCCGTAAGATGATATTGACCTTGAGTGAGGATGTTCGGGTGATCCTTATAAAATTGGCTGACAGACTTCATAATATGCGTACGCTAAGCAGTTTATCCCCAGAGAAGCGATTAAAAATTGCTTCTGAAACGTCCTATATTTTTTCGCCCCTTGCACATAGACTTGGTTTATATGCCATTAAAACTGAGTTGGAAGATCTGTGTCTAAAATACACAGATAACGATGTCTATAAAATGGTCACCAGTAAGATCAACGATACGAAGGACAATAGGAACAAGTTTATTCGAAACTTCATTAAACCTATCAGGAGTGAGATTGATCGTTTAGGTCATAATTATGAAATAATTGGAAGACCAAAATCAGTTTTTTCTATTTGGCAAAAAATGCAAAAACAGAATGTGCCTTTTGAGCAAATCTATGATCTTTTTGCCATTAGAATAATCGCAGATGTATCTTATGAACTAGAAAAGTCTATATGTTGGCAAATTTACTCGATGGTTACAGATGCCTACCAACCCAACCCTGATCGACTTAGGGATTGGGTCAGCATACCTAAAGCCAACGGATATGAATCCTTACATACTACAGTGATGAGTGAAAAAGGTCAATGGGTAGAAGTGCAGATCAGAACAAAACGGATGGATGAAATTGCTGAAAAAGGTTATGCAGCGCATTGGAAATATAAAGACACCAAAAGTAGGGTTAAAAGTGACATGGGGCTTGAACATTGGCTTGAGAATCTCAGAGAGGTTTTGGATCAAAAAAATGGATCAGCAACTGAGTTTGTAGATAATTTTAAGTCTAACCTTTACAGCGATGAAGTGTTCACTTTTACACCTAAAGGAGACCTAGTGACTTTACCAAAGGGAGCTACTGCCTTGGACTTTGCCTTTCACATTCATACCCAAGTAGGGACTAGTTGCATTGGAGCGAAGGCAAATCAAAAGTTGGTTCCCTTAAACTATAAGCTTAGGAATGGAGATCAAATTGAAGTACTAACCTCATCCAAACAAAGGCCTAATGAAGATTGGCTCAAAAGCGTAGTAACATCTAAAGCCAAGTCGAAAATTAGGGATTCTTTTAAAGAAGAGGTCAAGGTAATGATAAAGGGAGGCAAAGAAATTGTCAAAAGGAAATTTAAGCAAATGAAGATTGATTTTGATCAGGAAAATATTTCTAAATTAACTGAATTTTTTGACCTTAAAATACCGTCGGATTTATTTCAACATGTGGGAGCGGGTAAGATTGATCATATTGAAATAAAAAAATTTAGGCCGGTTAAAAAGGATTTGGCTAAAAGATTTTTTAAAAGAATTTTGTCTCCTATTTCGGAAAAAAGAATTCAAAAATCAACAGATAAGAAGAACATCAATCAGTTACTTATTGGAGAAGATCTAAATAAGGTAGATTATATCTTGGCTCAATGTTGCAGACCAATATCAGGGGATGATGTTTTTGCATTTGTCACGATTAATGAAGGAATCAAGATACATAGAAACAATTGTACCAATGCTCCTGAATTGATTGCGAGTCATGGTTATCGTATCTTGAAAGCACGTTGGTCAACTACTCGAGAAGGTTCATTTTTGGTAGGTCTTAAAATTATAGGTACGGATAGAATAGGAATTATCAGTGATTTGTCTAATGTTATTTCTAGTGAATTAAAAGTCAATATGCAATCTATGTCCTTGAATACCAATAATGGTATTTTTGAAGGAATGATTGAATTGTATGTTGGTCATACCTCTCATTTAGATCGCTTAATGGATAAAGTAGAAAAAATATCCGGAGTAGTTAAATTAACAAGGTACAATTAAATCTAGGAACCCTATCTTTGCAATTGATGACTCATTCAATAAAATTACGAGAAGAGGTAAAAAAGATATTTACCGCTTTTCTTGAGAAAAAAAAACTCAGAAAAACGCCAGAGCGATTTGCTATTCTTGACGAAATTTACGGACGAAAAGATCATTTTGATGTTGATTCCCTGTACTTGAGTATGCAGGATAAGAATTACAGAGTGAGCAGGGCGACAGTTTATAACACCTTAGATTTGCTTGTCGATTGTGATTTAGTTACACGTCATCAATTTGGACAGAGTCAATCTCAATATGAAAAAGCCTTTGGTTTCCGTCAGCATGATCATTTGATTTGTACTGATTGCAACAAAGTAGTCGAGTTCTGTGATCCCAGAATACAAAATATACAAAATACGGTAGGTGAATTACTCGAATTTGAGATAATACATCACTCGTTATTGTTGTATGCTAATTGTACTAAAAAAAATTGTAAGAAAAAGGCTACCAATGATTAGTTGTTTTAAAAGGTATGGTAAAGTAAATAAGCGCATGGTATTTACCACAGAAGCTTGAGGGAAAAACAAAAAAATGAATGTCTAAAGTTGATGTATTATTGGGTCTCCAGTGGGGAGATGAAGGAAAAGGAAAGGTAGTTGATTTTTTGACGCCAAAGTATGATGTTGTGGCTCGTTTTCAGGGAGGACCGAACGCCGGTCACACCCTCGAATTTGATGGGAAAAAGCATGTATTACATCAAATTCCATCTGGGATATTTAGAGAGGGTACTATTAATGTCATCGGTAATGGAGTTGTCTTAGATCCCATAACTTTTGAGAGTGAACTGCTTGGTTTAGCGCGATTTAATTTAGATATGAAGCGATCATTAATATTATCTACAAAAGCTCAGATGATCATTCCCACACACCGTTTATTGGACGCTGCATTTGAAAAATCGAAAGGCGCACTTAAAATTGGATCTACACTAAGAGGCATTGGTCCTACCTATCAAGATAAGATGGCGCGTGTTGGTTTGAGATTAGGGGATGTTAACTCCAAGGGTTTTGATCAAAAATATCAATCATTAAGGAGGAAGCATTGTGAAACTTTAGATCGGTTAGGTTTTGAATATGATCTTACAGACCAAGAGCATACTTTTTTCAAAGCGATAGAGGTTTTAAGATCTTTTAGAATTCTTAATACAGAATATGTCATCAATGATCTGATAAATCAAGGCAAGACTGTTTTGGCAGAAGGTGCTCAGGGTTCGCTATTAGATATTGATTTTGGTAGTTATCCCTATGTAACCAGTTCAAATACCATTTCGGCTGGAGCTTGTACTGGTTTAGGCATTTCACCCAAATTGATAGGTGAAGTTTTTGGAATATTCAAAGCATATTGTACCCGCGTAGGCAGTGGACCCTTTCCTACAGAACTTTTGGGAGAAAGTGGGGATGCTCTTCGGAAGCAAGGCAATGAGTTTGGAGCGACAACGGGTAGACCTAGAAGATGTGGGTGGTTAGATATTCCGGCCCTTAAGTATGCCTCCATGTTGAATGGAGTCACTCAGCTCTTTATGATGAAAGTGGATATATTGAGTGACTTGGGAGACATAATGGTTTGTCATTCTTATGCACATCAAGGTAAAGATACCGATGAGTTTACGCCAGATTTTGATGATGATTGGTCGATTAATTTGAAAAAATTCCCTTCATGGAGCAATCATGCTTTTAGTAATTATGATCAATTTCCAGCGGAACTAAGGAATTACATAACTTTTATAGAAGGGCGTACTAAAGTTCCAATAAACTTAGTAAGTATTGGGCCAGAACGAGATCGTACGATTATCAAATAATATTTTTCAGAT
This sequence comes from Flammeovirgaceae bacterium, assembly GCA_002691385.1. Classification (GTDB taxonomy): domain Bacteria; phylum Bacteroidota; class Bacteroidia; order Cytophagales; family Cyclobacteriaceae; genus UBA4465. The sequence goes on from NZHT01000037.1 coordinate 23,250, forward strand.
TTTATTCATTACTTCCTTCTTATGAATATATATATTTACTAATCCTAAAAAGGGATAGCAGTTAGCTCAATAGTTGGTTTAATGAGTTGAAACTTTTTACATTTAAATCATGCTAAGTTTGCGTTAACG
>NZHT01000038.1 GCA_002691385.1 Flammeovirgaceae bacterium
CAATAAAGGTACTCAATAATCATACAGCCATAATCACATGTTTCATCATCATAACTATACCAAGCACCTTCAGGATATGAGGCAGGAATTTCCTCAAAATGCCCTCCCCTTGCAATGTCCATGGCTAATGCTACCAAAGTCCCATTCTGATAGCCAAAAGCCTCAGGGTAAGCGTATGAATAACCACCAAAAAGGATCAAGTGATGGACTTCTTCTAGTGTTGCATCAAATAACTCACGGCTAGCTCCATTGGGATGAGTTTCACTATCAAAAAGGTTCTGTAATTCATAATTGTCATTAAGATAATCATTCCATTCAAATAGCACCTCCTCTAAGAAATAATCATTCTCATTCTCATTTTCGAACATAATTAATGTGGCCTTTCTTTGGGATAATATGTTTACAACTTTTGGATTATCCGCAACCCCATCCTCATTATTATCCAAATACTCTGACATCACAGTAGCAGCGTGCTTGACTTTATCTACTCCAGTATTAGGAGTTCCATAAATCATCACTCCAAAAACTTCAACCTTCTTATCAAAAACAGAAAAGGGATCAGTCCCACTTAGATTTGCATTATTGCCTAAACAGCCAACTTGAAAAATAATTATGGTAATTGGGACAATTAATTTATAATGTTTTTTTAATAATGAGTTATTAAATACCACAAAGCAAAGATTAAGTTTCCTAAACAAATTAATTGAAGATTTTGAAATGGTAATATAATAAATAGCTAATGGTTTAAGTTATGAAAAGTCTATATTAATTACAACTAGCTAATTGCTTTCTCCTCCCCTTATTCGAAAAAGTACACTTAGGTATATCTAACACCTTTACTGAACCGGTGCCGAAAATTGAAGCTTTAACATAAGTAAATAATAAATCCCTTGCTTTCGCATCATGAAAAGGAGAATGATGATCTACCACTTTATAATTGAATTAATTACCACTTTTGTATATATATGTAACTTCCGAGTTATTATAGTTCTAGGAGTTCTTTATATTTAAACTTTAAAAAAATGAAAAAAATAATTACAAAAACGAAGCCATATTTATTAATATTCTGTTTATTGTTCTCTTTTGTTATGTTAAGCCCAAGTTGCCAACAAAAGCAAAAAGAACAAATTATTGAAATCAAAAAGCCTGAATATTTTATGCTTCGACCAGAAATTGAAAAAGCTTACGGATATTCGCACGCTGTCAAGATTGGTAATGACATTAAAATTTCTGGTGCTGTTAGTATGGATGATGACGGAAACCCGACTGCTATTGGTGATCTAGGAGCGCAAATGAAAAATTGCTATGCCGATTTAGAAAAAATATTAAAACATTATGACTGTACATTCGATGATGTTGTGGTGGAAAACATATTTACCACCAATATGCCATTATTTCTGGAGAATTCAGCCTATAGGAATAAAATCTACACTAAACAATTTCCTACTGGTTCTTGGCTTGGGGTTAAAGAATTGGCATTACCAGAATTGATGATTGAAATTGAATTGGAAATTCATAAAAGTAATTAAAAATATAGAACATTTAATAAGATTTCTCTAGTTAAGATTTATTTTTAGCTCCGAGATTGTAATAATTCTCGGAGCTTTATAGGATTATTTAATATCCGAACATCAAAAATTGTGAATATAGTTTGCTGAGTAGCTTTTTATAATTTTCACATTTCCTCTCTCTTCTATGTAACTTTTGTATGCTTTAGATTTTTGAATCTTTCTTCCAGTAAGAATTATGTCATTTAAATCAGAGCCACATAATAGAGATGTATGCGTTCCTCCAAGACCTCCCATATCAATTGAAGATAGCCCCATAATCCTCCATTCAAGAATATCACCTATTGAATTAACAAATTTTTCACGAGCTTTTACATATTTTTCAGGATCCTCAGGAATAATTTCCCAATATCTTGACGTCTTACATTTTTCAAAATCACCATCCATTCGCCACATCAGACTTGTCATAACCATTGAGCCTCCTCCACTATTTATATGGAGTTGTTGCTTTCTCAAATAGGCTTCCCATTCGGCATCAGATCTTTCGACTTTTGGCCCCCAATTTGCAGGATCTCCGGCAAAAATCATTCTATGAGTTACACCGTCTAAAAAACTCACAGATTGTAATATTGCTGCTCCAGACTTTCTTTCGACATCATGATAATCAGCAAAATTTCTTGCTACATCAGATGCATGACCGCTTTTTACATTGAAGTCATACACCCTTACAACATTCTGTGCATGCACCAAATATGTAAAGGATAAATAGATAAGTAATAATAAATATATTTTTTTCATGGTTGTAATTTTTTATTTAACAATTTAACTAAAGTAGATCAAAGAGATGAAATTTCAAATAAGAATGCATAGAATAGCAAGCCTCACATCAAGACGCTTGATAAGGTAGCTCTTTAAAATTATGTCAATTCTTGGAATTATTTTATATTTATCTTTTAATTTTTTTATCAACCTAAACAATTAACAATATGAAAAAAATACTATTCTTTCTTTTAGTGATAGGAACGCTGTCTGTACAAGGACAACAAACACACATGATGCGAGCTTATGTTTTAGAGGAAGGTCAAGAAGCTGCATATTTAGAAATGGAAAAAAATTGGCAAATAGCTTCACAAGTCATGGTGAATAAAGGAATTTTCGTACAGTGGTCAGTTTGGAAACGAACTCCGAGAAAGGGTGACGAAAATTGGGCACACTATTACGTTTTTAGCAGATGGACTGACGAACAAATTGAAAATCCAAAAGATATGCCTTGGGAGGATATTTATAAAAATTTTAAGGGTAAAAGTAAAAATACTGTAGACAAAATGCTTTCAAATGATGGTATCATTAAGGAAATTAGACAAATCAAATATAAAGGAGTAGCTTCAACGGGATGGCTCGGCTTAGAATGGGAAATAGGAGATAAGGCTTATTTTCACTACATGACAGAAAAAAATAAAGACTTTGTGGATTATGAGAACTTATTATGGAAACCTGTAGCTCAACAACAAATACTTGATGGACATAGAAAGTTTTGGGGACTGTTCGAAATAATTGAAAAAAATGAAGCCATAAAAGAAGTTGATTTTACCCATATAGCATTTAATTTTTTCACAGACTTGGAGAATAATCAAGAACTACCTGAGCAAGATTTTTTATCAAGAAAGTTATGGGAAGGGCTTGAAAACTCCCGAGATATGTTACCTGCAGAAGAACTTACTTTGGTTTACTCCACGTTTTAGTTTGAGTTAAAAAATTTGGATAAATCCTGTACTTGTGAAGCTCAAGATATTTTTTGAAACAATAAATAAATTTAGTTTTTAAGTATTCAAAAGTATCTCCAGGAGCTATGATGTTTTTTCGCATTATATAATTTTTAGTTTGTGAACATAAAGAAATATTTTCTTTAAATTTTAGGATTGTTAGGTTTGTCCCTATCAGTCTACTTTATCTTCAACTCAGTTTATATTTTTCTCTTGGATTAATATGACCTCTTTCTAGATTCATTCAAAAGTTGCCGAAAATTAATTAAATTGTTTGCTTTGCTACTTGACTGATTATAAAGAACAAAGAGCAGAAAACCCTACTCAAATAAGTAGCCATTAATGTACTTGAATCAATCTAACTTAGCTGGCTTCGAAAACTTAGGAGGTGTAATATTATCTTTTTCTAGACCTTCTAATTGCTTTAGTAGTTCCTTTACTGCTCTTTCCAATTGGGGATCTTGACCTTCACTCAATGCTCTCGCATCTTGCCTAACTTTAATGTCTGGTGCAATACCTTTGTTTTCTGCTACCCATTCTTTTTCAATTGGATCAAATACGGCATTATCTGGGGCGGTCATTCTACCCCCATCAATAAACAAATAATGTGTAGACGATTTTACTAATCCTCCCCACGTTGTTTGGCCAATTAATTTACCTGCATTTTGATGTCTAAACACCCATGGAAAGTAATCGCCGCCAGAACCAGCATATTCATTAATTAACAAAACTTTTGGCCCGTGAATCCCTGCAGGAAGCTTAAACGCCTTCCCATTTGGCACTTCATTAGTAATTGCAGCACGCAGTTCTCGCGTTAAAAGATCAACCATATAATCGTCAAGTAAACCTCCACCATTGAACCGCTCATCAATAACAGCTCCGATCTTGTCTTGTTGGGCAAATAAGTATCTGTTGAAGTAACTAAATCCAGAAGTCCCAGTATTTGGTACCCAAACATAAGCAAGCTTACCATCTGACAATTCATCTACTTTTCTCCGATTGTCTTCTATCCAAGATCTTCGTCTTAATGAATTCTCATTGCTAATAGGCTTCACAGTGACTGTCCAAGACCCTTCAAACTTCGGAGAAGAGTTAATGTTTAATATTGTTTGTACAACACTAGTACCTTGCAGGGCCTCGTGGATGTTGTCATCAGCTTTTAGCTCTTTGTTATTCACACCAACAATGTAATTACCCACTTCTACTTTTATACCAGGTTTGCTCAAAGGGCTAGACAGATTTGGATTCCATGATTCAGTATTGAAAATACGTTTAATTTTCCATCTCCCATTATCAGTAACAATATTAGCCCCTAATAGTCCTGTAGGATATTTTTCAGTTTTCGGAAAATCTCCTCCACTTACAAAACTGTGCCCAACAGAAAGTTCACCATTCATCTGATCTAAAATATAATTTAAGGATGAACGATGTTTAACATGTGCAACCAGCGGTGCATATCTTTCATATACTCTATCCCAATTTCTGCCATGCATATCTGGATCGTAAAAGTAATCACGTTGGTACCTCCAAGCCTCTTCAAAAATTTGTTTCCATTCCGCCTGCCTGTCTAAATGCATGTTTAACTTCACTTTTAAAGTTTCTCCTTTACCTTCTCCAGCAGTCGCATCAAAGACTTTCCACGAAGATCCAACACGAGCTATTGCCTTTTTACCATCTGCGGATACAGAGAATCGATTCGCTTTATCCGTAAATTTCTTTGCCTCACGTTTTTTTAATATAAATTTATGTATTGTTACTCCTGATACATTATTAATATTTTCACCTAGAAAGAAAGAACCTTCCGGACCAGCAATTACAAAACTGTAATACCGTGTTGGCATTGGAATAGGAATTGTTCTAAATTCAATTCCCTCAAAGTCAATCTGTATTGCTCCTTCTTTCGGATCTTCTTTTTTATCTCTATCATTCTTTTCATCTTCTTTTTTGATTTCTTCTTCATCGCTTCTTAAATCAAAAGGTGAGGAGTCTTCTTTTCGCAAGTTGACAAGATAACAAGTAAAATTTGGATCCGACATCATAGCACTTGTATTGGCCCACCCAGAGCCCAAAGCAAGATTGGTGCTTGCAATAAAATATAAATGTTTGCCATCAAGATCCCATGCTGGAGAAATGCTATGTGCTAATTCATTGGTGATAGGCCGTGCTTTTTTAGTTACTGAAGACCAGATATAAATTCGCTTAAAATTGTTTGGTGATGTTTTAGAATAGGCTAACCATTTAGAATCTGGAGACCAGGTTAATCCCATATCTCCACGTTCTATGTTTGCACCTCCAATATCAATTGTTTCAATTTTTTTCGTTTCTAGATTGAGTATGCGTACTCGAACATCATCGTCATCAAATGCAATATATTTTCCATCAGGTGACCATGTTGGTTCCCATCCAAGTTTAGACTCACCAATGGAGATGTCTTCAATATCCGACATACCATCCTGTGATGCAATACGCAATACGTATCCTTTTCCATTCGCATCAGTAAACCAGGCTATTCTATCTCCTTGAGGCGACCAAACGGGTCTACGGTCTGCTGCACCTGAACTATTAGTAATATTCCTAGCATCACCATATTCTGTAGGTACGGTGAAAATTTCTCCTCTAGACTGCATAATTGCTCTTTTACCAGTAGAAGAAAGAGATACAGAGCGAACAGAATTACTTACATTTTCCCATTTTTTTTGAACCCATGGAAAATCCCCAACCACCTCAATTCGCAATTGTACTGATTCCCGCGTGGCAAGTTCAAACAAATGAAATTCTCCTTCTCGTTCATAAACGATATGCGTATCGTTAGATGTCATGGTTTTGATATCTGATCCTCTAAAAGTGGTAATCTGTTCAAGTTCTTTTGAAGCAATTACATAACTCCAGATATTCATCGTAGAATCTCGATCTGAAAGGAAGTAAATTTTGTCTTTTAGCCAAATTGGATTTATATCCGTTGTCTGATTATTAGGAAGTAAAACTTCACTCATATCTCTCAAATTAAGAATAATAATAGGAGTATTTTGACCACCTCTATAAACACGCCATTCTTTATCCCATCTACTTATTTTGTCAATAACCATTGATTTACCATTTGGAGAAAACTCTGCATTGGCAGCCCATTGCGTTGTGAGTTGTATTTCTGGGCCACCATTCTTGCTTACCTGCCATAGTCTAAAGTATCCAACAGGAGCAGTTTCTCTAGAGGATGCGTAATAAATTTGCTTACCATCATTGGTCCATCCTCTGACAAAGGATCCAGATGGATGATATGTTAAACGAGTAGGATCACCACCTTCGATCCCAACAACATAAACACATGGATCTCCCGTTCTATTAGATGTAAATGCAATAGATTTTCCGTCAGGAGAAAAATGAGGATCGCTTTCAATGGCACTAGTACTTGTTATTCTTTTTGCAATTCCATCACCCTCAATATCAACTATCCATACATCGCCTCCATAAATGAAGGTTATATGTGAATTGTTCATGTCTGGTTGCTCTAGCAATAAAGTGCCAAATTTCTGTGCATTTAAAGATAAAGAGCTAAATAATACAATAATGCTTAGTATAAATTTCATCAGATTTATAATTTTTCAAATGAAAGTTAGCATAATATTATAAATTATGTTTGTGATTTAATTTAACTGACCCAGCAATGAGCAGTTAAGCATAGTTATTGTAGACGACTAAGATTTAAAGGAAAACCCAAAATATACCATGGCATGGGTAATAAACAAAACATCAAAATAGGTTTTATACTTTTAATAATTTCGTAAACAATATTGCTAAGATCAAGGCCATAGGTCACATACCAGATAATCTCATGGTCTTGCCTTCGGTAAATTGGATAAAATGAAGTATATAATTAGTATTCTAGAATAGAATGACGATCCGCTGAAATACAATTTGTATCTAAAATCAAAGTATGAAAAAATCGTATTATTACAGTTTTTTCTATTAGTGTACAATGAATAAATAAAATCCAAATTATCAAGCAATAGAATCCAAGGCTTTAGTGATGAATTTTGAAATAATCTTTAATTATTAACAGCTCTAAGACCACAAGCTTCACTCACTATCATCAATGTAGCAGCTACCAATAGAAATTATTGCTGGCAGCGTGATTAATCGTTCATGGCTTTTCAGAATTTCTTCTTTTTTCAAGAAAGGGGTATAGTCTCAGACCCCAACTTTTGCATTTACTAATTCTTCCAAGTTTAATCTATTAAAAATCACCCTTAACATGAACAATTGTCAATGAGTGAGGAGGTAGTTTGACAACACCCTTTGTAAACTTTAACTCCACATCTCTAGGAATCACGCGATTAGGATGTTCAATATCGTTGTAAGTATTAGTTGACTCACCGGTGAGAATCTTTGCTCTGTATATACCATTTAATTGCTCATCTCCAATTGTAACTTTGCAGTCAATGTTATCGGAAGGATGTCGGTTGACTAGTGAAATAGACCAGTTTTCACCTTTTTTATCAACGGTTGCAATAGCATCAATTACTGAAACTGAATCTTTACCGTCAGAAAGTTTTTCCGCATTTATCTCTGCCTTGCTGAAATATTCTTCAAGTTCGTTTACGTACATCGCAATTGTATGGAAATGAGTACGCTTGACAATTCCATTAGGATGGACATAAATAGGACCAGTCTGGTTCACTAATGGTGCAATATTTGCCATACTAACATAATCAGTGTTACGGATACATGAATTAAGAAATGAGGCGGCAAACAATGCATCTGAGAGATTATAAATTGAAGGATTCAGACTTTTGTCTCTAGCTTTTATCAATTTTATTATTTCCGGATCATCATAGTCCACTTTTTCAAAGCGTTGAAATCCTGGATGATGCCAAGAACGTAAATTCCATTCATCAAACGCAATTTTAATTTGCCCTTTTTTAATATGCCCTTCCGTTTCTGCTGTTTGGATTTGATTTATTACCCTTTTAATATAAGATTCTGGTTTTTCAGAAAGCATCATACATGACATGTAGCTAGGTGTAGAATGTTTTTGCCAGTTTTCAATCCAATATTCATGTACCGATATATAATCCAAATATTTTCCCGCTGATTCAAACAGATATGGGTCTATATTTGATCCCCCGTGAGTCCCCGAACAAGTTACCATAATACTTGAATCCATCTCCTTCATAGCTGAACCAGCATCACGTACTTTATGAATATAATCGCGACCTTCCCGCTCATTTCCGACACTCCATATCTGTACACTTAATGGATTAAGATCTCCGTTTTTTTTACGCATTTCGGCAAGCTCCCCTTCAGTTGCATTAGAGTATTGAATCCAATCACTCATTTCTTGAACATCTGCCAAACCATTATGACATATGTATGGTTCTGCATCCAATAGCCTGCAAAGCTCAATAAATTCATGGGTTCCAAATGTGTTTGGTTCAATAACTCCCCACCGAATATCATCCGTGGATTGACGATTGTTCCCCACACCATTCATCCAATGATATCCATCAACGAAACATCCTCCTGGCCACCTAATAACAGGTACTTTAAGCTCATTTAATGCTTCAATGACATCAGTACGAAATCCGTTTTCATCAGATAGCAAAGAGCCAGGATCAAATACCCCACCATAAATTTGCTTACCAAAATGTTCAATAAATCCACCAAAAATCATTGGGTTATAAGTTTTGGAAGGCGCATTTGTATTAATCGTAACACTCGCTTGATAAAATGCAGATTGCTGTGTATTACAGGAAAAAATACAAGACAGTAGGCCCAAGAGGAGGCTAAATTTCAAGTGTTTCATGACTCTTAATACTTAAAATGAAATTAGTCAATTTATGATATAAAATCAAACAAAGTTTTCAACTCCTACCAAATACCTAACAAAACAACGTTACTCCTACCTCTTTTGTACTTTTGCAATTAAGAAATTATAAGAGATTGGATACCCTTAAATGGAATAATCACATTTTAAAAGAACTTAAGTAAAGAAGCCAAGTTTTGCTACTGCTTCTTAGTAGGAAATTGCAATACTCATGGCTTTAGCAAAACTGAAAGACCGATGTTGTATGACATTGAAAAAAATCTTTATTAAGACACCGAAATATTGAAGAGAAAAATCTACTAAACTTAAGAAATGCTTATTTTCTGTTGCCATTGAAGAAGTGGCGGTATAATTATTATTATTGGGAATTTTATAAATAAAACAAAAAGCAGATTAGATCCTCAGCTTATGAAGCATAAAAAAAAGAATTCTAACACTAATCAGCCAGAATTCTTTTAACCAACACTCAAATTATGAGAAGAGAATTGTACTTAACCATGTTCCTTTTATACCATTCAATGAACAAAAGGTAACCCCAAGTATAAATTTTAAGCAAAATGTCCTGCAAAATTTAATAGTACTTTAAATGTTTCTCTAAAGAGGAAATATTGGAGGATTTTAAGCCTTATTTTGAGGTGTTAGCGAGGAAGGAATTTAATGAGGTGCTGAGGTGAAGATAAACCTTGATTTTTACTGTTTTGCAAGAATGTGTAATACAACTAACATCTTATTTTTGGAGTTAATTAAAGTATTTTAGTAACTTACTTTTAGCTTAACCTAATTACCAGTACTGTGAAAACTTTCAAAAAAACCTTATTTTTATATAGTCTTTTTTTGCTCGTTTTATTAACCAATTGTGGTGGAGACAAGCAGGATACTCCAATTAAATCTCTTATCCATTTAGCTGAAAATGGTGTAACTGTAAAAGCAAAAGAAAATGTTCACCTCATCGTAGGGAAATCATACATATTGAATGAGAAAATATACTTAGTAGTAGATTCTGCCATGCTGTATGAAATGGTTGCCAATAATGAAGATGTTACAAGAGTCGTAACCACTTATGTTCAAAATATGAGTGGTTTGTTTACTAATACAGAATTTTTTAATCAAGACGTTAGTTCTTGGGATATGAGCAATGTAAGAGATATGTCTATGATGTTTTCTGAGGCAACCTCATTCAATCAAGATATTGACTCTTGGGATGTGAGCAACGTAAAAGATATGTCTATGATGTTCTCTAAGGCAACCTCTTTCAATCAAGATATTGGCTCTTGGGACGTCAGCAATGTGACGAATATGAATCAAATGTTTTCTGGAGCAGATGCGTTCAATCAAAACCTTGGCAATTGGAATGTAAAAAATACAACAGAATGCTTATATTTTGATCAAAATACCCCAATATGGACAAAAAGTAAACCTAGCTTTGTTAAATGTGAATTTGACCCTTTTAACGATAATGCTATTTATCTAGATGAAAATGGAATTACCATCAAAGCAACCGATAGTGCTGAAATTGGGGCATACTACCTCTTAGATGGGATCAACTATTTGGTAGTAGATCATAATCTACTATATAAAATGGTGAAGAATGAGGTAGATATTACAAAAGTGGTGACCACTAAAATGACATCTCTATATTTTTTGTTTTATGAAAAAAAATCTTTCAATCAGGATATTAGTTCTTGGGACGTGAGTAATGTGACGAATATGAGTGGCCTATTTTCTTGGGCTAAATCTTTCAATCAAGATATAAGTTCCTGGGATGTGAAAAATGTAACAAATATGAGGGAAATGTTTATTGGAGCGGAATCCTTTAATCAAGATATCAGTTCTTGGATAGTAAGTAATGTCACAAATATGTATGAAATGTTTTACTCAACAAATTTTAACCAGCCCATAAGTTCTTGGGATGTGAGTAATGTGACGAATATGCATGGAATGTTTATTGATGCTCTGTTTTTTAATCAAGACCTAAGTTCTTGGGACGTAAAGAATGTCAAGAAATGCTATGCATTCAATGCAGAAACTCCTTATTGGACAGAACCCAAACCTAAGTTCACCAACTGTACGAAATAAGCCTTTTTAAGTGCTTTTGTGGATCTGATAAGGTACGTCAATATCAACTATTAAAAACTAGGATCAGTGGTAGAAATGCTAGGAATAGTTAAAGATTTTAGCTACATCTAGCTATTATACGAGAACTGTTTTTATTTACCTTTACTGAACAAAACCAATCATATTTCTATTATTCATAAGTTAGAGAACAAGTAGTTTAGAAATATGCTACCTACTCTTCATAAAAGCAGCGATAAAAATATCGCTGCTTTTTTTTTCTAATAAGCCGTTCTAAGAAAATTTATGGATGTGAAAATGTTGTAGAGATGACTTAATTATCTCTTATGAGTAGGTTTATTCTGTTCAATTCGTGAACTTAGGTTTGGGTTCTGTCCAATAAGGAGTTTCTGCATTGAATGCATAGCATTTCTTGACATTCTTTACGTCCCAAGAACTTAAATATTGATTGAAAAAAGTTCATTCAGAGATGCCGCTCATAAATGTTTTATGGCTCAAATCGAGAGAATTGATATCTTGATTGGAATTGAACTAATCTATTTATGAAAAAACTAGTGAACCCTCAATAGAATTATTCATTACCTCTTAGAGCTATGCGAAATCTGAGATTATTGCTTATTAAAAACTCCTGAGACGACATTCCCAGGAGTTTATGAATATTTTATAACATTTTAAATTATAAAATATAAGTAGAAATAATCAGCCTTTATTCATTCGTGAAAGCTGCAAGAACTTGAATTGTATAATTTGACGGAATTGTATGTCCACCATTATTTTTTGACCATTCTACCCATTCTTTTTCATATTGGTCATTTAAAGCCTTTTGACTCATCAAATCATTAAAATCAGAGGATCCAACAGCAACCCAATGTGAAATATTTTCGCCTCCACCAATATCATAGGTTCCAAAAGCTACAGGTCTATCGCCTCTTGTCTTTGCAGTTTGTTTAACTATCTTGTCATGTGCAGATTTAAATGCTCCAGGATCATTTAATTTCAAATTGTATATTTGAACATAGGGGAAATCGATCCAAGATCCACCCTCAATACTCATAAACCTGCCTGCGGCTGAAGTGCCCCATTCTTCTATGAAATGGTTAAGTTTTTGAATAAATAATTCCCATTCAAACTCTTTCTCATCTCCCTCTTCTCTTCCAATTTTTCCAACTTCTCCGAAAAGAATAACTCTATGCGACCATGGTTCATTTCCATGAGCATATCTTTCAATTTGAATACCCCCTGACTTAAATTTAGCATCACCCCAGTATTCTTCAGTGAGATTGGCAATAGCATCTTCCATACCTGGCTTAGCATTAAAATTCCAATATTGAAATGTATTTTGAGCAAATAAAGAATTTACTGAAATTATAGATATTATTATTAATAATTTTTTCATTTTAATGATTATTTAGATTGATAAAAATTTCGAGACAATGATAAAAAAAAGCTTCTATAATAAACCCAAGTTTTGTAAAATTTTTAATGTTTTTAATGTTTCAAAATTATTTGACAAAGAATTAATTAGACAACTCCCTTTTTTTGTTCTCTACAATTTTAATTTATTTTACAATCTCATTTCATTTCGACCATTAACCTTGGAAATGCCAAATCTAAGTAATGCTCCAAAGGCTTTTTTCTGATCTTATTTAATCATTTCATGAACTTTTTTTTAATTTAAAATTTTAGTCTTGACACGCAGATCTTATGAAGGGAAAGGGAATCACAAGCTGTGGATGCTTTTTTGCCATAAATGGTTGATCATATACGCTATCAAAAAATATTCCCGAGCTTAATATCATCACTGGGTAATACTTTGGAAACATCGTTAGGATAATTTTGAAGTATTTCGTAGAAAGCTTCAACCTTGATCGAGAAAACTTCTTCAAATGCGGAAGCCCAATCATTTTGACTAACTTGAGGATGACTCCAAAAATCATAATAAATTAATCTAAATGCTTCTTCTTCAGAAAAATTTTGTTTTTGGAGCTCTTTTGTCAAAACTAAAACCATAAATACTGAGGAAGCATAATTCTCATCTTCTTGCCATGAAGCTTCATAAGACTCAAAAATTTCAGGTTTTTCTGATACGGAAATATCAACTTTGGTTTGAGCATCTAAAAAATAGTTATATCCATAATTTTCTTGAATATATAATGATTCAAACGATGCTGCAGTTCCCTCTATCAACCATTTAATTCTAATACCTATTTCGCCTCTTTCTTGGTTGTCTAATCCCATCTGGTAAGCATGAAAATATTCATGTGGGATTACTGAATACCTATGAATATGTTCATACTCAAATTCCAGAGAAGGTATTGTTAATACCATTATTCGATTATTATTTTTGTCACCACAAATACAAGCGCCCGATACATCACCAATAGCTCCTTCAAAAGGGGATTCAATTATTGAATTCCATGCAAAAACAGACATTTGATAATAATCATTACTTACTTTGATGGGTGTAGTTGTCTTTAAATTTGTAATGATGATATTAAATTCATCAATCCAATCAATTGGCAAACTTTCATGTAGATTATTATGGAAAAAAAAATGGTTGAGTATCATTAGCAGTCTCTAGATCGGTATCCTGTGAGCTATGGTCAGCAATAGGCTGCTCACTGTCCTCACTACAATTACTAAAAAATGTAATTGAGCATAGAGTACTAAAGAATAGAAATTGCTTGAAGCAATTCATTACTGTTATTTGTGGTTAGCCAAAACTAATAAAAATCTTCCCCCTTAACTAATAGTTCTCATCCGAAGGTATTTCTTGAGTCCAATTTAATTTTGTGTAATGGCTTTAAGCTAATTCAAAGTCAAGAAGTTTTAAAAATACAAATTCTCTGTTTAATGCCTATCAATGGATTCAATCGAGTATGCGTTTACCTCTGTGAATTTGAAAGGTATAGGATTGTCTCCATTGATGATCCTGACTGTGAAGCTTATGGGTCATAGTTACCCCTATTTTAAATATTAAACTTTTTTTATTAACTTGATAAGCAGTTATAAACTTTAATATACCATCATGAATTTAAAAACTGTTTTTCGAATTGGTGCAATAGTCTTGTTAATAAATGGTCTTGGAGGATTATTTGCCACTGAAATGTTTATGGAGGCTGCGAATTTTACTATGTCTCCATCTTTACTCACCATAGGTCAATTCATGGGAGTTACTTTTTTGATTATGGCATTAATTGGATGGAGAACTGCTGACTTAGCCAATAATGCCCTACCAGCTTTTGGTCAATTGTATGCCATAACGCAAGCAATGTGGGTTGCTATCATTGGTTATCATATAGCAATCGGCGCCGCCGGTGGACCGACCGCATATGCTAATATCGTTATAACCGCATTATTGGGTATTTTATTCTTTTTTTACAGTAAAAAGTAAATTTAACTTGTGATACCTGTGGAAAATAAATTGCCAATCATCTTCTTTAGATTCATCTCTAAATAATTTGTTAAGGTCAATCCAAATAGCTTTTCCCATCCTTTTTACATTTTCATCTATTGCTCAGATAGATATGGTAATAATTAAAAATTACAAGATGCTGAGACAACAACCGTTTAATTAAAGGATGTTGTTGTTAAAGATGATGGAAGTTCCGAAGTGACATTCAAAAACTCAAATACTCAACCTATAAAGGTTGTTTAGCCAAAAATGTTAAAGTATTACAGTGAAGTTGGATTACAGTGCTGAATTAGTTAAGGGCCTAACAACTTATATTCTACTTCTGAGCGAATCAATTTGAATAAAAAAATTCATAAAGGAAATTATCAATAAATTTTAAAAGAGTTCAAAACTTTAATTTACCCTACTTAATTCTCACAATACTTCTCAATTATGAAAAAGCATCGCATATCTATCTCAATACTCGCTATTATATTTTCTATATCATGTTCTTTAAAAGAAAATAAAGAACAGAAAAATCTAGAATTTAATGATCTTGACAAAAGTTCAATGGATATGATTTATTATCCTGATGGATTTGCATATAAAAAAACATTTAAAGGTCTGCCTGGAGACAGCATAGTTGCAAGAATAATATATGGACGACCTAAAAAAAACAATAGAAAAGTTTTTGAAGAGATTATTCCTTATGGGAAAGTTTGGAGAACTGGAGCCAATGAAGCCACTGAATTTACTGCTTACAAAGATCTAATATTTTATAAAGATACCTTGTCTGCGGGTACTTACACATTGTATACAATACCTGAAGAAGATCAATGGACTATAATTTTTAGCAATCATCTATATGTTTGGGGAGCTTATAAATATAATAGTAAAAATGACGTTCTAAGGATCACCCAGAAAGTAGAGCCTAGCTCTGAAATAGTTGAGATATTTTCTATGAGATTTGAAAAAACTGATAACAATAAGGCTCTTTTAAAGCTAGCATGGGATCAAACTAAAGTTGAAATTCCATTTAATCATTAGGATAAAAACTTGTTGTTGAATTAAACAGAACAATTCTTTTCTGCTTTAATTTCTAATGAAGAATTCCTCTCACCCCAACACCTAATGGAATACCTTCCTCTCTAACACATCAAAATAAGACTTAAACTTCCAGGTTATTAGCTATCAAAACAAGTAAAAGAAATCAAGCAACAAATGTATTATCAAGAGGGTCAAATCCTAAATTCGGAAAAGAAAAACGAACTATTCTCTAGAAGTAGCTAAAAAATATTACTACATGTGGCTATTAATTATGTGAATTAGAATAACGAAATTAGCACGTACTAAAATTTAATTTTTTTAACAAAAGGGTATAAAGGAATGCCCATATTTTTTTATTCTGAGAAGTTTTGATCAAGAGCATTTTGAATATGTGTATATAACTCCTAGGGTGTGGTGCTTCAGGAGTTTTTTTTTATATTTAAATTTTAAATTTTTTATCAATCTAAACAATCAAAAAATGAAAATTAAAAAAGGATGTATCGGATTTCATGTAGCATTTGTCGTACCGAATAATCAAATAGATAGAATGGATTCATTTTTAAAAACTCATGAAAACTTTATGAGAGAAACGCACCATTTGGATGGAGAAATTGAACCTATTGTTCTTTGTTATGCTACATTTAAATCTCCGGAACTTAATAATCCCCTTGACCCTAACAGTGGTGAGACTGGTAATACTCTTTACGGAATAACAGAAATTTATAATGGCCCTGAGGGTGCTGGCGCACACATGAATTTAGGACAGCAACGAGAAGAAATGTTTTCGGAATTAGTTGCCCTCACAAATGAATACTGTGTTTCTGGAATTTTAGGTGCACCTGTAATTGGAGCAATGAATTGACTCAATAAAATAATTTTTCAAATTTATTCAAACTCCAAGGTTGTGATGATTCTTGGAGTTTTTTAATAACCCACAGAATTCACAGTCAGGATCATCTACCTTATCATATTTTCACCAACCCTTTTTGCGCAAACCATTAGAATCATTATTTGGAGTTAAACCCATGTTTTTAGTTACGTGACACTGTTTGGCTAATTCTGGATATGTTTCAACTCAGCTCATTTAATTACTTTTAAATAACTTTTTTGATGACCCTCAGTATTTATTAATTTTTTTGACCGCTTTTAAATCTCTATTTAACTTATATTTTAGCATTACTATCACTTGAATTAAATACCAAAGAAATTTAGATTTTCATTTTGAAATAAAATAAGATTTTAATTAAATTTAAATAGTTAAAAAACATACTTAAATGAAAATAAAATATATTAATTATATAGTAATAGCTG
>NZHT01000039.1 GCA_002691385.1 Flammeovirgaceae bacterium
ATGGTTATAAGAAAAGCAAAGTGAACTCTTTAACCTTAAAAAATGATTACAGACTAAATTTACTTTAAATTTCAAAAGAATCATATGATACACGGAACACATAATGCTGAAGATGACAAGCGTAATGATGACATACTTATCTTCATTAATGGTGCATTTATTAAAAGAAGTGAAGCTAAAATTTCAGTTTTTGACAGCGGTTATCTGGTCGGAGATGGTATTTGGGAAGGAATTCGCTTACATCATGGGCGATTGGTTTTTATTGAGGATCATTTAAATAGATTGTGGCAAGCTGCTCAAACAACCTCTATTCAACTGCCTTTTACTAAAGAAGAACTAGTTAAGAACATCCTAGATACAGTAGCAAAAAATAAGATGATTGATAAGGTTCATATTCGAGTGATGATAACAAGAGGTATCAAAAAAACACCTTCACAAGATCCAAGACTTACCTTATCAGGACCCAACTTAGTAATTATTGCAGAGCATAAAAAAGCATCGCCTAATACACTTAAAAAAGGTATTACACTATTTACAAGTACTATCCGCCGAGGATCTCCTGACTATCTAGATCCGAAATTAAACTGCCATAGTAAAATTCATGAAGTTCAGGCTTTGATTCAAGCCATTGAAGCAGGAGCTGACGAAGCTTTGATGCTTGATATTAATGGTTTTGTGAGCACTTGCAATGCGACAAATTTCTTCATAGTAAGGCACAATGAAGTTTGGACTTCAACAGATGCCTATTGCATGAATGGTATCACAAGATCTAAAGTGATTGACTTATGTCATAAAAATAAGATCATATGTATTGAAAAAAGATTCTCACTTTATGATGTTTACAGTGCAGATGAAGCTTTTGTGACGGGTACATTTGGAGCCTTGACGCCAGTTAGTCGAATTGACGGAAAATTGATTGGCAACTTCGATCTCCCCCTTACCAAAAGACTACAAGTTTTGTATAATGAATTAATCATGAGGGCCTAAAATTAATTTCTCTAAAGCTTCTATAATCCTACTTCAACAATTCAATATAAAAGCATTTTTTTTTCAAACCGATTGTAAAATAAAATTATTTATCACAAATTATGAATCGTTTTCCAATAATGGATACTGTTGGATTTGAGAAATCTATATCCTTCCCTACAATTGAGACTTTCAATTTGTAAATTACTATATAAAGCAAACTAAGTCAATATGAATATAAATGATCAATAACTTAAAAGTGGATTTTAAAAATCGATCCGAGCAAAAAGAACTAATGGATGATATGGATTGCGATGGCCCTCTCGTGGATCGAAGCTTAGCAGAGCTAGACTTTATTAATCATTGGTTGGGAGGAAATTGGGTAAGTTTAGAAGGTCTTAAGAAGTTGATCGATAAAAATAAAAACCCTTTTTCGATTATTGATCTAGGTTGTGGAAGTGGTTCTCTTTTGGCAAAAATGGCTCGAAAATATCCAAATCAAATGAATGTAGGTATAGGTATCGATGCTAATTCCTACATAGTAAAATATGCCAGAAGCACTCAATCAGGATTTAAACAATTATCCTTCAAAAGTGTAAATGTACTAGTAGCACCAGAAAAGGATTTTAGTTGTGACATATTACATGCCAGTCTATTTCTACATCATTTTAGTCATGATGAGTTGGTTATGTTGTTTGAAAAATTTAAACGTCAAGACATAAGAGGAATGGTTATTAATGATTTACATCGCCATTGGCTGGCTTATTATAGCATTAAATACTTAACCCAATATTTTTCAAAATCAACTATGGTACAAAATGATGGTCCTTTGTCTGTAATGCGTGGTTTTCGTCGAAATGAATGGATTCAGATATTCAAAGATGCCGGTATAGAAAATTATCAAATTTATTGGAGATGGGCTTTTAGATGGGAAATCATTATTAAATTTTAAATATATGTACGACGTCGCTGTTCTTGGTGGAGGATTGGCGGGTTTGACCAATGCTTATCTCCTGGCTAAAGTGGGTTATAAGGTGATTTTATTCGAAAAAGGTAATTATCCGCAGCATAAAGTTTGCGGAGAATACGTCAGCAATGAGGTACTTCCTTTCTTAAAACAAAATAATTTATACCCCAAGAATGTAAGGCCTAGTCAAATTAATAAGTTTCAATTGACTACTCAAACAGGTAAATCTGTAGCATTAACCCTAGACAAAGGTGCATTTGGAATCAGTAGATTTGCATTTGATGATTATTTATATCAAAAGTGTAGGGATATTGGTGTTGTATGCTTAACCAAAACAAAAGTTCATAATTGTGTTTTTGAAGACCCACATTTCAATATATTTTCTTCAAAAGGAATGTATCAAGCATATTATGCAGTAGGTTCCTTTGGTAAAAAAAGCAATTTAGATCGTGTTTTAAATCGCCATATAAAGCCTGAAAAATCATCTTATTTAGGAGTTAAATATCACATAAAAACTGATTTTTCACTGAACACAGTTGCACTACATAATTTTCGCGGGGGGTACTGCGGCGTAAATAAAATTGAAGGCGACCTCTATAATATTTGCTACTTAACAAAAGGCAACAATCTTAAGCAATCAGGATCCATTAAATCTATGGAAATGGATGTTTTATTTAAGAATCCTTATATCAAAGAATTATTTAAGTCAAGTGATTTTATATTTAATAAACCTCTTATTATCAATAATATAAACTTTAATAAAAAACAATTAATTGAAAATTATTTGATCACTTGTGGTGATACAGCTGGCCTGATTACGCCTTTATGTGGAAACGGAATGGCTATGGCTATACACTCAGGCAAATTGTTAGCTGAAATTATTATCCAAAACAAAGCACGTCCGGATCTTCGTAATGAAATACAAAATATTTATTCACATGAATGGAATCGATTGTTTAGTAATCGGCTAAAGTGGGGAAGAAAACTTCATCCTCTATTTGGAAATTACGCCCTTAGTAACGCCGCTTTAGCTTTAGCTAAATTTTTCCCTGACCTAGCAAAAAAACTCATCTCAAAGACACATGGAAAGTCGTTTATCTGATACTCTGTTAGAAAAAAATCTGTTGGGCTAATTTGAAAGTGTTGGTGTGGGCTTCGATAATATCCTTAATTTTTGAAGAATATCCCCCTCCCATACAGACTACTATAGGTATTTTTTGACAATGGGCCAATTCAAGAACATAATGATCTCTTCTTTTGCAACCTATTTTGGTCAATCCAAGTCGACCTAATTCATCAGTATCTAAAACATCTACTCCTGCTTGATATAGAATGAAATCTGGATTAAAATCTTGAATCACTTTATTGAGGTGATGACTTAATAAGGACAAATAAGTTTCATCTTTGCAACCATCCTTAAGCCCAATATCTAGATCACTTTGTTCCTTTCTGATAGGATAATTTTTTGCCCCATGCATACTAAAGGTAAATACACGAGGATTTTTTTTAAAAATTTCGGCAGTTCCATTGCCTTGATGTACATCTAGGTCAACAATCAAAACGCGGCTCGCCTTTTTATTTCTTAACAAATAATTTGCACCAATAGCCTGATCATTGAGCATGCAAAAGCCTTCTCCATGATCAGAAAACGCATGATGGGTACCTCCAGCGATGTTGAATGATATTCCATAAATCAATGCATAGTCTATGCACTGCAACGTTCCTCCCACAATATTAATTTCCCTTTCAACAAGCAATTGACTTAGTGGAAAACCTATCAATCTGATCTCTGATGAAGAAAGTCTAAGTTGAATTAGACGATCCCAATAATGGACATTGTGAACTTCTAAAATATCTTTTTCTAAAGCATTTTTGGAGAGAAAAAAATTTTCCTGGGCCACCACTCCTTCATGCATCAGCTGTTTGGGCAACAAATCATATTTGAGCATGGGAAATCGATGCTTTTCAGGTAAGTGATGAGCATAAATTTCGGAAAATGCAATTTTAAGCATTGAAAATAATCAAAAGGAGAAAAAAGATATTTAGGCAGATTGCCGATAATTGATTCAACTTCATAGTAGATTCAAAATTGGCTAAATCTATATTTTTCATCACTTTTTGATACCAAATGATATAATATATAAAAAGAGGGGTCATTAAAATGACGTAAAGTAATATCATCTGTGAATTATGATAACAGAAAAAATAACTGACATAACCAATGAATGTAATCACAAATGCAAGTCCAGTAAAGTGAAACGTCCCTCGGATACCCAATTTTAGACTTAAGGTAAAATCACCTCGTTCACTATCTTCTTGATGTTGATATACCTGCGTAATGGGATAGGCGCTTAGTAGCATCATGGTAGTCAATAAAGCAGGTATTTGAATCATATAGGAAGCAAGTCTAGATATAGATATCTCATGTATGGCCCAATAGGTTACTAAAAACACGAAATATCCTTGAAAAATAGACACCATAATCCAACTTAATATAGGCCTCTTTTTTAATCGAATTAAAGGATGACTGTAAGCTTTACTTATAAGTCCATAAATAATCAATGAAGTGACTGTTAAAAGATCTATACAAAAGGCCAATAAAATAGCTAAACAATCCAAAGTAATCGAAAAATAATACAACTCTTTAGTAACTTTGGGGGGATATTTAATTCCTGCAATACTTTCCTTGTCTTTATCAAAATATGAGTTAAAACCATTACTTGCTGGATAAATAAGTAAATGCCAACAAACAAATAAGATCGAGCAATCAATCCAATTAACAGTTTGAGGGGTTATTGCCACCGCAAATAGATAAATGGGTAACAAATTAAAACTAAAAGGGATTCTTAAATGTTTTAATGTTGAATTTGAAATTAAAGACATTTTGAGTTTTAGACAATAACAAACTTGTACATATTACAGATAAACTAATCAAATAATTCAATCTTTAGGTGCAAAAATATAATATCGACTCAATTAAAATTCTATGACTGCCTACATTAATGAAATTGGTACTAGCGTTCCTAATGCAAAAATCTCCCAAAGTACAATTGCCACTTACATGAAGCAGCACATTGATTTCAGCCAAAAAGAATCTCATCAATTAGATGTAATCTATAGAGCTTCGGGTATTGATTACAGACATTCTGTTTTATCTGACTTTCATCAAACAAGTAAAGCTCAGGACTTCATGAAGTGCCCCTCAGAGCCAAATTTAAATAACCGTATGAAGTTATATGAAATAGAGGCTCCTGTGTTAGCTATTCAATCAATCTTAGAATGTATGAAAGGAAGGGACATGAAAGATTTAACACACCTAATTACCGTAAGCTGCACAGGTATTTATGCTCCTGGTATTGACTTGGATATTATTGATCAATTAAAGATGCATAGCAATATCCAAAGAACAGCTATTAATTTCATGGGCTGTTATGGTGTATTTAATGCTTTAAAACTAGCCAAATCTATTTGTGAAGCATCTACGTCAGCTCAAGTACTTATAGTTTCTGTAGAATTATGCACCCTTCATTTCCAAAGTAAAAACGATAAATTTTTAAATTTATCTCAAGCTCTTTTTTCAGATGGTGCCGCAAGTTGTTTGGTGACAAATGAGGGAAATTACGATACTTTTTCAATAGACCAATTTCATTGTGACGTCCTTCTTGAAGGGAAAAATGAAATGTCATGGAAAATAGGGCAACATGCTTTTGACATGATTTTAACTCTTGAAGTAGCTAAATTGATCGAGAAAAATACAAAAAGCATAGTTTCAAAATTGCTTGATAAAGTCCCTTTTGATATTTCTCAAATAAGTCACTATGCCTTACATCCTGGAGGTAAAAGTATCCTTAAAGCCATTGAATTCAGCTTAAACCTCTCAAAAGAACAAAACAAGCATGCTTATCATATTTTAAAAAATTATGGTAATATGTCTTCGGCTACGATATTATTTGTTTTAAAAAAATTGTTAGAAGACCAAAGTCAAGCAAAAGGTCCGGTTTTGTCTATGGCCTTTGGTCCTGGTTTAACAATAGAAACAATGATACTTACACTAAAATAAAATCGTATTTGGTAGCCTAAGGTTGATTTTATTTTTCTTAAATTTTTTACTTTCACCTAGCTTACTTCAAGGCTTCAATCTTCGCTTGGATACTTTCAGCTTTATCATACATCTTCTTCATCGTATATAAATAGGCTAATATTTCTAAAGCAGGCAAATCATCATCCTTTAAAGAGACTGTTCTTTCCCATAGAGGCAAAGCTATTGCTAGTTTTTCTTGAATGATAGGCTCTAATTTATCTGACTTTTTTAAATCTTCCTTAGAAACGCCTAATGCATTTTGTTTTTTAATAAAAAAATTAACATCTGTCATGGCTAATACGCCTAAGTTATAATGTCCATTGTAGTAATTTGGATCTACATTAACTGCTGCCGAATAAGCTTGACGAGCCAATTCGACTCTTTCAGCTTTTTCATCTTCATTATCTAATTTTAAACCAATCTCCTCATGTAAGATACCTAGGGTAAAATGTAAATTAGGATCATTGGGTTGAGCTTCTATAGCTTTGACAAGATTAATTGTAGCTTCCTCGCTTCTATTCAATCGTATGAGAATATTTATTTCTTGTCTAGCAAGATCATTATCACTTGGATAAATAGTACGAGCATCTTTAATAATTAATAGAGCCTCATCAAGTAGGTTTTGCTCAGTTGCTACTGTATAGATTAAAATTGATCTGAGATCTTTATCCGTTGAACCAAGTTCTATCGCTTTATAGAAATAACTTTTGGCTTGATCATAAAATTTTCCTTGAAAAGCTGCATAACCTGCATTTATTACTGAATTAGTGTCATTGGGTTTGATTAAAATCGCATTATTAAAAGAAGTTACTGCTTGTTCAAAGTCTTTTTCAGCGAATGCTGTCGCTCCATTATTGTAATGAAATGTCCAATAAGATTTAATTTGCTCAGTTTTTGTTGTCGGTATTCCTAAATTATCTGTAATGGAAGGTTCCTTTTCCTCACTTTCTCTAAGCATATCATTTTTATTGAAGCTAGATATGGCTGTTTGCAAAGGATCTTTAGTTATCCCATCCATACTTGCAGTAGTATCCAAAGACATATAAATCAAACCCCTCAAATACCAAGTTTTAGGATTATTCATGGTTTTCTCATAGCTAATAGATATATCAGACATTTCTTTAGCTTCAATTAATTCCCTCTTTTTAAATAAAGTCTCTATTTTACCTAACTTAGGTTTGATTTCTTTCTGCGCATAAATGTTAGTAATGCTCGTTAAAGCTAAAACTAGCAAAATTGATACTCTTTTCATTGTAATCTATTTTTCAATTATCATTTCAAATTATAAATTAAGATTGGTTGGATTTGACTTATCATCATTGTCTTGACTCTCTACATTGTTTGCATCTTGATCTTCCATCGCTTCAGAGGCCACAAATTCTATTTTTTCCACTGCAGAGATTTCGTCGTCTTCATTGAGCCTAATTAATTTAACGCCTTGAGTAGCTCTTCCCATAACACGTAATTGATCAACTGGTAATCTAATAGCAATCCCTGACTTATTGATGATCATGAGATCATCTCCATCTACCACATCTTTGATTGCCACTAATGCTCCCGTTTTTTCAGTTATATTAATAGTTTTTACACCTTTTCCACCACGTTTTGTAATCCTGTAGTCACCTAAATCAGATCTTTTACCAAAACCTTTCTCCGATACTACAAGTAAATTAGATGTAGCATCTTTTTTGATACATACCATACCCACAACAAACTGATCCTCATTTAGATGAATACCTCTGACTCCAGCAGCAGTTCTACCCATAGCACGGACATCTGATTCATGAAAATGAATAGCAGTACCCGAATTCTTTGCAATCACAACATCATTGTCTCCATCTGTTAATCGTACATCTAGCAACTTATCACCTTCTTGAATAGTTATGGCGTTGATCCCATTTTGTCTTGGACGGCTGTAAGCTTCCAAAGTTGTCTTCTTAACTGTTCCCCTCGAGGTACACATGATAAGGTAGTTATTATTAATATAATCAGGATCAGAAAGTGTCTTCACATTAATAACCGTTCTTACTGCATCCTCAGGTTCGATGTTAATGAGGTTTTGTATCGCACGGCCTTTCGATGCCTTCCCTCCCTCTGGGATTTCCCACACCTTTTTCCAAAAAACTTTACCAAGTTGTGTGAAGATCAAAAGGTAATTATGAGCTGTAGCAACAAACAAGTGCTCAGTGAAATCATCATCTTTACTTTTTACTGCCCGAGATCCCACACCGCCTCTTCCCTGAGTTCGATATTCTGCCAAGGCCGTCCTTTTAATATAACCTTGATGAGAAATGGTCAAAACCATTTCATCATCCGGAATCATATCTTCAGCTGTGAAATCATCAGCTGCATGTTCTATAACTGAATTTCTTTCATCACCATATCTATCTTGGATCTCCAAAAGTTCATCCTTAATGATTTTCATTCTTAGATCAACATTATCAAGTATTTCTTGAAGCTTTTCAATTAAAGTTTTTATTTCCCCATATTCTTTATTAATCTTATCTCTTTCTAGACCCGTAAGTCGTTGTAATCTCATTTCTAAGATCGCTTTTGATTGAATTTCTGAAAGAGAAAATTTTTCTATCAGATTATTCTTTGCTATTTCTGGATCACGACTGTTTCTAATTAAGGCAATCACTTCATCTAAATTATCTAATGCAATTAAATATCCTTCAAGAATATGCGCACGTTTTTCCGCTTCGTTTAATTCGTATTTTGTCCTGCGTATCACAACCTCATGTCTGTGATCCACGTAATGGATAATCAAATCTTTCAAATTTAACATCTTAGGTCGCCCTTTGACCAAGGCAACATTATTTACGCTAAATGCAGATTGTAGTTGGGTATGCTTGAAAAGCATATTCAATACAATATTAGGAATAGCGTCTCTTTTTAATTCGTAAACGATACGCATTCCACCACGATCTGATTCATCCCTCAAATCTGATATCCCTTCTATTTTCTTCTCATTGATTAATTGAGCGGTTTTCTCAATCATAGAAGCTTTATTGACTTGAAAAGGTATTTCAGTCACAACAATTTGTTCTTTACCACTTTTCATCACCTCAATGTCAGCTTTGGCTCGCATCATAATACGACCTCTACCTGTCTCAAAGGCAGAACGAACACCCTGATAACCATAGATAATGGCACCAGTTGGAAAATCAGGTGCGGTTATAAACTCCATCAGTTCAGGAATAGTAATCTCTTTATTATCTATGTAGGCCACAATTCCATTTACCACTTCCGATAGGTTATGTGGAGCCATATTGGTGGCCATACCTACAGCTATACCTGAAGCCCCATTTAATAACAAATTAGGCAACAGAGCCGGCAATACAGAAGGCTCGGTGGTAGAATCATCATAATTCGGAATATAATCTACGGTATTCTTTTGTATGTCTCCAAGAAGATCTTCAGAAATACGTTTCAATCTGGCTTCTGTGTATCTCATGGCCGCTGGGGAGTCCCCATCGACAGACCCGAAATTTCCTTGCCCATCTACAAGTGGATATCTTAGAGACCATGATTGAGCCATGCGCACCATAGAATCATAAACAGCTGTATCACCATGTGGATGATATTTTCCCAAAACATCACCAACAATTCTAGC
>NZHT01000040.1 GCA_002691385.1 Flammeovirgaceae bacterium
CCACCCAAATGTCTGTCGAAAAAAGCTGTGGGACGATCACAGTCAATCTAAAACACAACGGAAAATTGGCTGCAAGCGTTATGGGGCATAATTGGGTTCTTGCCAAGGATACAGATGCAAATGATGTCGCCGCTAAAGGTCTTGCGGCAGGCTTGGCCAACAATTACGTACCGGCCGGGGATGCCAGAGTCTTGGCCTCGACAAAAATTATTGGCGGAGGAGAGTCAACCAGCATCTCTTTCTCAACCGACTCTTTGTCAGCAGGCGGCAAATATATCTACGTCTGCACTTTTCCGGGTCATTCGTTCGTGATGCGAGGAACATTAAACGTAGGAGCCTGATAGCTTAATATCTCCGGCGCTCTTCTCGGAAGAGTCAGAGCGCTGGAGAATCATAATCAGCCTCTTAAGAGCTAGGATCTTGCTTTTCTCACCAAGGAGACAAATCTCCTGCTGAATACTAATCTACTGATTGTCGATCAGGCTCTCTCGCCCCTTCTCGATACCATCGGTTAGGCGCTGATAAAAGGGTTCCCACAATATTGAGGCTGGGATTCCAAGAAGGTACCACATAGCTATAACAGTAAAAATAAGCGCGCCAATAGGTTGGATAAAACGGGCAAAGAAGGTTTTTACCTGTGGTTCTTCTTCCTCCACGTTCAGAGAATCTTTGTTCTCTCCATTCACTTTAACTCAAACCTCACCGATTTACTTAGTGCTCTCCGTGATGTTCAACCGTGAAGAAATTTTGCCAATCTGAGAAAAAGTTCAGCCTGACCACCTCTGTATAATCCGCTTCCAGGGCCATGATAAAGATAAAAACCGCGATAAAAACAGTAGGGATCATAATTGCAGAAAAAAGCGAGAGCCTCTCCCACTTCATATGCATAAAAACCCAAACGATAGCGCCTGCTTTTATGAACATGAATATCAATATCAGGGTCCACCTAACTGCACCCTGAAAACCATACCAGTCAACCCAATAGGACAACGCGCTCACAACAAATAATGCGCCCCAAACCCAGAGATAAATACCGATCGGATGATTTTGACCTTCAGCCATTTTTAACAAGCCCCTCTCACGATTGCGCTACCACAAATAAAACAAAGCAAATATAAATACCCACACCAAATCTACAAAGTGCCAATATAATCCAATGGTCTCAACCATCTCATATCGTCCTTTTCTGCCGGTCATAAAACCGGGATCTCCTCGATCGAACTCACCCTTTCTTACTTTATTTGCGATGATAAATAAGAAAATAACGCCAATTGTGACGTGCGTCCCATGAAAACCGGTGACCATAAAAAATACAGCACCAAACTGCGGTGACCCAAACGGGTTATACCAGGGTCGAACTCCCTCATCGATTATAAGCTTTGACCACTCAAAAGCCTGCATACCGACAAAACTCGCGCCCAAAAGAGCAGTCACAAAAATTAATCGAAAGCAGACCTTCTTATTCTCCTCGTAGCCGAACTTGACGGCCATGGCCATGGTCCCGCTGCTGGTAATCAAGATAAAAGTCATGATGGCTATCAGCAATAGCGGAACGCTTTCACCAAATACTGTCAGGGCGAAGACCTCACTGGGGTTAGGCCAGTCCATCGTGTTGCTCATCCGAGCCGTCATATATCCAATAAGAAAAATCGAAAAGATAAAGGTATCCGACAGCAAAAATATCCACATCATGGCCTTGCCCCAGGGGGCGGATCTAAAGGCCACCTGGTCCGAAGACCAATCAGCTACAATCCCCCTAGCACCGCCAGTTACACCTGGCACCATGTCGTTTCCATCTGCATTAGCAGTTTCAGTCGCTGTATTCATTTTTTCTTCACGTATTTAACAAGTAAGTAAATAAAATCGCCCACACGGCAAGAAAAAAGTGCCAGTAAACGCCACATAATTCTATCGCGTAGACCTTATTTTCGATTTCGGAAAACTCAACAGCCCCCCATACATTCTTAAAGGCAACGCCGAGAGCAATAAGACCACCAAGAAGATGTAACGCGTGTATAGCGGTCAGGGTGTAAAAAAATGCATTTGCAGGATTTCCTGAAATCCCATAACCCGAATTGACAAGCTGATTCCAGGCCATCAGCTGGCCGACCATAAACGCGACGGTCATCAAGGATCCAAGGGCCAAGCCGACCTTTATGCCACCAAGGTTCTGCTTTTTCACATTAACCCAGGCGCTATGAAGAAAAACGCTGCACAGGATTAATATTCCTGTGTTAGCCCAGAGAAGCGTTGGCTCGGGCAGAGGGCGCCAATCCCCATACTCCATTCGGATCGAGTAAGCACTGATGAACAGTGCAAATATCGATGAGGAAACAGCCAAAAAACCGCCTAGAGCAACCTTGGAGGGACGCAAAGGATTACCGACATCTAAACCAGAACGCACCCCTCCACTGTCAACGGCCTCGGTACTGGCAGCAGGCACCCAAGGTTTGACGTTGATGGTCTGACGAAGGATCCACCATACGACAACTCCCATCACTACGGCTAGAGTCAGTAGAACGTATTCCATAGCTAGTCGTTTTCTACCCTTTTGGCCATTTTTTCGGCTTCCGCCGGCGAAACGTTTTGAGGGATGAAATCCTGCTCATAACCAGGCACGCTGTAGTCATAAGCCCACCGATAAACGAGCGGCAGATCATCAAAGTTCCCATGCCCGGGCGGGGTTTGTGGTGTTTGCCACTCTAAGGTCGTGGCACCCCAGGGGTTCGGGTCAGCTTTTTCACCTTTGAACAAGCTGGCTATGATATTCCAAAAGAAAAATATCTGCGAAATAGCCACAAAAATCGCAGCGATCGATATTGCTGCATTAAGATCACCCGACGAGGAAGAAATGAACTCTGTCTCACCGTATGCGAAATAACGGCGCGGCATGCCCTCTATTCCTAAATAATGCATCGGATAATAAATCGCATAGGACCCTACAAAGGTACACCAGAAATGGATCCTTGCCATCGAATCGTTATACATTCTTCCGGTAATTTTAGGATACCAATGGTAGATCGAGCCAAATACCACCAAAACTGGAGACACCGCCATTACCATATGAAAGTGGGCCACCACAAAATAAGTATCCGAAAGAGGCAGATCAATCGTCACATTACCCAGGAATAAGCCAGTCAGGCCCCCATTTATAAAGGTAAATACAAAGCCAATAGCAAACAGCATTGGCACAGTAGTTTTTATATTCCCGCGCCATAAGGTCAACACCCAGTTATACACTTTTATTGCTGTTGGGACCGCGATGATCAGCGTGGTGGTTGCAAAAAAGAAACCAAAATAGGGATTCATGCCGCTGACATACATGTGGTGCGCCCACACGACAAAACTCAACGCGCCGATCGCGACTATGGCCCAAACCATCATACGGTAGCCAAAAATAGCCTTACGAGCGTGAACGCTGATAATGTCAGAAACCAGACCAAAGGCGGGTAGGGCCACTATATAAACTTCAGGATGACCAAAGAACCAAAACAGATGCTGAAATAGCACTGGGCTACCACCGCTATAATCTGTCTGAGCGCCAGCCGAAATAATGGCTGGCATAAAGAAACTCGTACCTAGAACAGTATCAAGCGTCATCATAATCGCGCTCACGAGAAGCGCGGGGAAAGCCAGTAGCGCTAACACTGTTGCAGTAAAGATAGCCCAAACGGTCAAAGGCATTCTCATTAGAGACATACCGCGAGTTCTGAGCTGTAGAGTCGTCGTCAGGTAATTTAATCCGCCCATCGTAAAACCGATAATAAATACCGCCAAAGAGGCAAGCATAAGAAGGATGCCCAGATCGGTTCCAGGCGTACCCGGCATAATCGCTTGCGGTGGATACAAGGTCCAACCCGCTCCAGTTGCTCCGCCAGGCACAAAGAAGCTAGCCAACAAAATTACAACCGACGCAAAATAAAACCAAAAACTCAGCATATTCGCATAGGGAAAAGCCATGTCTCTAGCGCCTATCATTAGAGGGATCATGTAATTACCAAACCCACCGAGAAACAGCGCTGTGAGAAGATATACCACCATAATCATTCCGTGCATGGTGACGAACTGCAAATAGTTCGAGGGATCAATGAAGGCAAACGATTCAGGCCAACCTATCTGCAATCTCATCAAAACGGAAAGACACAAGGCAACTATGCCAACCCCTATCGCCGTGACGCTATATTGAATAGCAATAACCTTCGCATCTTGAGAAAAAACATATTTGCCCAGCCAGGTTTTGGCGTGATAGAGCTCTTCGTCTTCTATAACCAGCGGTGGAACGTAGTCCACAGCATCATGAATTACATCTGCCATACTTATTTTACTCCATCGATACTTGCGATAACTTGCTCTTGAGAATCCGGTTTGAGCAATTCAGCCTCTAAAGTGTTGATATAAGCGACGACATCATTGATCTGCTCATCAGAGTTGAGTATCGCCGCCATCATATTCATCTGCATACCATAGGCGTCATTAGAATGAGCGCCCCGGACTCTGGAACGGAAGTTCTTTAACTGGGTAACCAAATACCAATCATTGAGCCCTGCCTGTCTAGGCGCATTCATAAAAGCTAGCCCTTCGCCTTTTTTGCCATGGCAGACAGCACAAGTATTATAAATGTCCTTACCGTTTTCTATGTCACCCACCACCGTCTTTTCTGTGGGCTCATCGGGAAGAGTCTGTATATAAGCGATAACATCTTCCACAGCCTGGTCTGTCGCCATGGTGTTGGCCATCGGCCCCATCGCCATTCCATACATATCGCCAGGATTTGAACCCCTCACGCCACTCTTGAAATAATCAAGCTGTCGTCTTAGATACCAGTGCTCCTGGCCCGCTAACTTAGGCGCATTTAGCTGCTTATTACCTTCTCCATTTTGCCCATGACAGGACGCGCAGACAGCGTATCCAATCTGACCGGCGGCCACGTCTCCAGGCGCCTTGGCCAATATCTCTGCATAGGTAGGCTGCTCGGCCAACCAAGTTTCATAGTCTTCTTGCTCATCGACAATTACCATTCCTCTCATCGTATGGTGGGCAACGCCACAAAGCTCCATACAGAGAATTTCAAAATTACCAGTCCTGGTCGGGGTAAACCAAAGATAAGAAACAAGGCCGGGAACCATGTCCATTTTCACCCTGAACTGAGCAACCGCAAAATTATGAAGCACGTCTTTGGAGCGAAGCCACATCCTAACCGGTCTGTCTTTTGGGATATGAATCGTTGAATTATAAATGAGAACATCATCCTGGCCATTTGGGTCATCCCGCTCCATCCCAAAAGGATTATCCTCAGTTACATAACGAGACTCGATAGCACCAAATTCACCGTCTTCTCCAGGCAACCTAAAGGACCAGTGCCACTGCTGACTAACAACCTCAACCTCATCAGCATTCTCGGGGGGTGTCACAAAGTCGGCCCATACAAATAATCCTGGCGTGAGCATCGCAGCAACCCCTAGACCCGTAATAGACGTCAGCCAAACCTCTAATCTCTTGTCCTCGGGCTTATACTCCGCCCTTCTGTCGGGACTATAACGGTATTTCCAAACGCAATAAGCCATAAAAACGTTCACAACAACGAACACGATACCGCAGACCACGAATGTCACGTCTAAAGTAAAATCGATACTGCTCCAGTTTGAAGCTAGCTCAGTCAGATACCAGGGACTCCAAAGGTGGAACCAAACAGAGCCTACAACCAATAACAACAAAGCGATCGCGAATATCTTTTGGGGCATGTGCCTTATTACCTTTAATAATTCTCGTCTAACTCGACCCGAGATGAAAAAGCCCTATAGACTTATAAAATTCCATGCTTCACCACTACGAGGTCTAAGTAAGCAAACAACCTTAAAAATGCGGTCAACGATGCAACCATCAAAGCAGATTGCATGCCGCTAAATCGTATCGGTGTAATATGAACAACCGTTAGTCTTCTCCTGCAAATCCAGGTGGAATCTGCAACACCAAAACGGAGCGTAGAATATCATGAATTTCTTCGATTTCAAAAGCTTTCACAGACCTGACAACTTCTCCCTTTACATCTATCAAAAATCCTGCGGGAATCGCTTCCACTCCGTTTCGAGTAGCGGACAATCCTGAGGGGTCGCTCAGAATTGGAAAACTGACGTTAAGTTTTTCCAAGAACCTTAGAGCATCTTTAGGATTCAAATCCAAACTGACTCCGATGACTTCAAAACCCTGTTCACCAAATTCATTTCTTAACTTGTTTAACTTTGGAAAAGAATCTCTGCACGGCAAACAATAGGCATTCCAAAATTCCACGTATACCAACTTTCCTCGATAATCTTCAAGACTCACAAGCGGATAGCTTGGGCAAATGTCTTTATTTTCTGTCTCACAATCAACATTGGCGATTGCCGGAAGCTTAAAATCCAGCTCTGGTTCGCGTATCTCCGCTGAAGCGCTCATTAAGTTATTAAAAAGCAGAAAACAAAAAAACCCGATCCTAATTGCTAAGTTAAAGTACACGAAATTTCTTCCTCAGCTAAATTGCCAGCCATTAATTGGCAAACTCATACTGCCCGGCCAACCGACTGGTGGAGACTTTTCTCTAGGTGTAAAGTCCCCCATTTAAGGGCGCCCTTGCAGAGACACCATAATAGCGCAAGAAAAAAGGTAATTAACAAGCTTGTATTCAATTAAGTCAGACATATAAACCAGATATGCTTAAGTTTCTTTTTGTCATTCTAATGTTCTTTGTTCCTACCGAAGCCAGGCCTCATGGCGGCGTCGTACTCGAAGAGGATATCTGCCTGATAAAAGTTGGTTTCTACGAAGCTCATTTCACCATCTTTCAGCCTAATTCACGACAACACCAACAATTTTGTGAGGACTTGCCTGATACTGGAGAAAGTATTTTTGTGCTTGAGTATTTGCATGACGGTCTAGAGGAGCTGGCTGTCGATTTTAGAATAATCAGAAATACTACGGGCAATGGCATCTTCGCAAATCAAGAGGACCTAGAAAATATTGATGATTTGGAAGAGCAGACCGTTTTTTATCAGCCCCCGGTCAAGGACCCTGATGTATTTGCCGTACTTTATGATTTTAAAAAACGAGGCGAATTCATTGGTATCGTAACGGCCGAAGACAACAACAGTAACAAAACATACAAGGCTGTTTTCCCATTCGAGACTGGATTCACTTCCAGTGATATAGGTGACATCGCAAAATTTATAGTCGTCCCCTCTATTTTCTTGTCTTGGCTAATCTATTTTTTGTACAGAAGAAAAAAAATACAGGCGGTTCCTTCAGTTGTGGCCATTGTCATTTTTTTTATGCTTCCAGACACCCTTTGGGCAAGCACCTTCTCACAGGCAAATGAGCAAGCAGTTATCACCGGGGCCAGCCAAAGTTTTGTGGCTTTGGCAGAGCCTAGCTTGAACCCGATAACAATTAATGAAATCCACAGCTGGACTGTTTTGATCGAAACTACGGCAGGCGCAACCGTATCCGGCGCCCAGATTTTGGTGGGTGGCGGGATGCCATTACATGACCACGGAATGCAGACTGAGCCAAGAGTAACCGACAACCCAGATTCTGGGGTGTACGTTATCGGTGGCATGAAATTTCATATGCGCGGCTACTGGGAAGTAGAGCTGAAAATATCCTACAGGGGGAAAACAGAAACGTTGAATTTAGGCTTTAACCTCTGAATCGGTTTTTCACTTTGTTAGCTAAATTAATAGCCTCATGCCTGGCGCTCGGTGCCTTTGCTTTTTGCGTTAGCTATCTTGTGTTAAGCCTAATTCCGGTAGACGATTGGTCGGTTGAAGAGGTTGCGCAGATTCAATCACTGCAGCTAGATAAGCTACCGGGCCAGCCCCCAAACGACAAAACGAACCTGGTCGCCAACCAACCAATAGCGCAAACATTAGGCCACCACTTATTTTTCGACAGCCGTTTAAGTGCAACCGGCACAGTGTCTTGCGCTAGCTGTCATGACCCAAACCTGAGCTTCACTGACGGCCTTAAAACCAGCATCGCCACGGGATCATCAAAGCGAAACGCTCCCAGTCTTTTAGGGCTACCTTATAGTCCATGGTTTTATTGGGATGGTAGAAAGGATAGCCAGTGGTCACAGGCTTTGTCGCCCCTGGAAGATCCAGCGGAACACGCGTCAAACAGGCTTTTTTACGCAAAACTTATATTTTCAGATTCTCTATACAAAGGGTTTTACGAAAATCTTTTTGGTGTCATGCCAGATCTAAGCGAGACGGACCGCTTTCCGGAGATGGTTGGACCATTCAACACCCAAGAAAATCAGATGATCTGGAGTCAAATGGCGCCTGACGCACGACATAGCATCAATGAAATCTTCTCAAATGTCGGGAAGGCTCTCGCATCTTATCAACGACTCCTGTTGCACGGACCAAGCCGTTTTGACAATTTTAACGCCGAGGATAATCAAGGCACTACTATAGAAGAAGGTAGTCGAATGCTTAGCCCACAAGAATCTCGCGGTCTGCGCTTATTTATTGGTAAGGCCTCTTGCACTAATTGTCACAATGGTCCTTTATTTTCCAACAATTCCTTTCACAACACCGGGCTACTTTCTTCACCCGGCAAACTGCCGGATATTGGTCGCATAAAGGGAA
This sequence comes from Flammeovirgaceae bacterium, assembly GCA_002691385.1. Taxonomy (GTDB): domain Bacteria; phylum Bacteroidota; class Bacteroidia; order Cytophagales; family Cyclobacteriaceae; genus UBA4465. The sequence continues at coordinate 8,625 of NZHT01000040.1, forward strand.
TCCGACAGGCAAAAAAAGACCCTTTTAACTGCCTAGGGAGCTTTAGCGA
>NZHT01000041.1 GCA_002691385.1 Flammeovirgaceae bacterium
AATCAATCCAAGCGCCAAAACAGCAGACAAAATCCGCCAGCCCCGACGCCTAATAAGCGTTTCCATTAAGAAAGCCCCCTCCATTAGTTAACAAATCCAGTGGTCTGATGGTCTGACCATCTGGTATTCACACAATACAAGCAATATTTGTACCACTCAAACCCAAAAGAATAAAGAATTACTTGAAAATTATTCTTACGTTTGGGTATCCAACGGTGCCATGTAATAGATAACAGGTAACTCGAATAAGCAAAAGTTTTAATTCTTATTAATTAAAACGTTCATTATCTTGTAGGGAGTTATTGGCAATTCAAAGAATCTCTCACCCACAGCATCAGCGATAGCGTTTGCAACTGCAGGTGCGACAGCTGGCATAACTGGAGTGCCTACTCCCTTAGCCCCGAACGGTCCACCATCTGGATCAGAATCTTCGATAAGGACTACTTCTATTTCAGGCATATCCGATGCCATCAAAACTTTGTACCCCATGAAATTTGGATTTATGGGAAAACCAGAGTCGTATAAAAGTTCTTCGCATAGGGCATAACCTAAGCCGTGATGAATTCCCCCTTCGATTTGACCCATGCATCCGCTGAGATTAATAACACGCCCGACGTCTTGTGCTGCAACATAACGTTTGACGTATACCATTCCTGAAATTTCATCGATTTCAACTTCGCAAAAATGTGCACCTATTACGGGAAGAGGATCGTTATCAAGGGGTTCAAACTCGCCTACTACACTCGACCCTGCCAAATCTACTAACTTACCCTCTTTGCCATCAAGCAATTTCTTTATTTGCTGGGCAGCATCAGCTACTGCTCGACCGACTATATAAGTCGTCCTGCTTGCTTCAGCTCCACTAAAATCAAACGGCACTGAGGAAGTTCCAGAATTTAAAATTTTTATTTGACCTGTATCTATATCAATAATTTCTGCCGCAATAATTTCTAAAGTGGTAATCGCACCCTGCCCTTTTTCTACGACGCCAACTCGGAATTCTATTTTCCCATCTTCAAGTATTTCTGCATAACATTTCGAACCTTCTGGGGTGGGTATTAATCCAGTTAGACCAGCGTGATGCATTCCTATCGCCATACCCACACCTCTTAGCACCCCTGGCGGATTCACTGATTCTAATATGCGACTATTTTTACTTTTCCAGCCAAAAGCCTCCGCTCCTTTTGTTAAGCATTCCTCGAGACCCCATGAACGAATTTTCGTACCCATTGGTAACTCGTCTCCAACTTTTGCCGAATTTTTTAATCTGAATTCCAACGGATCGATATCAATCTCATTGCAAATTTCGTCAATTTGTGATTCCATTGCGAAGTGAATCTGTGCAGTACCGACAGCACGGTAAGCTCCTCCCGGAATGTGGTTAGTGTAAACGGAAGTTGCAGCAAATTCTTGATTAGCGCAAGGGTATAGACAACTCCACTTACCCAACATGCTTAAAGCCACTACATACCCCCAGCCGTATGCACCAGAGTCGAGTAAAACCTCCGCATTGCGTGCCAGAATATTGTAGTTTTCGTCAAGACCGGTGATCAAACGAATTTTTGCCGGATGCCTACTAACCGTTGTAAAAATTGACTCTTCGGGAGTCAACTGGAGTTTGACTGGTTTAGCAATTCGACGTGACAATATGGCGCATAAAGGCTCCAACGAAGCTATCAAACTATTTTTTAAACCAAAAGTTGCACCGAGCGCTTCTGGTGGCTCAACTATTACAGAATCAGGTTCGATCTCAAGCATCTCCGCCAATGAATCTCGGAAGTGGAACATGGAATCAAGATGTGTCCAAACACGAAGCTCGGACTCATTACTCCAATCACAAATACAAGCCATCGCCTCAATAGTTTGAGCGCACTGACGTTGAGTTGTGTACTCGCCTTCAAAAATATAGGTGCACTCTTTAAGTGCAGATTCGAAATCGCCACTCTTTGTACTGATTACAGGACCAGCCAAATTATCGGATGTGGATTCATGAATAACTACTTCTTTATTCAAAGCCGAATCTATCGATAAGCAGCTAGGTAATTCTTCAAACTCTATTTCGATTTCGTCCGCCACTCGTCTCGCTATCTCAAACGTTTCTGCCACTACTGCACCAACAGCATCACCAACAAACTGTGGGGTATCATTGAGTATCTTTTGTATTTTCGGCGAGTTGGGAAAAATACTAACCGGACTAAAAGATTTTACTTCTTGAGGTGTAATGACATCTATAACTCCTGAAATCTGCAAAGCATCATGCTTATTGATTTTTTTTAGTTTTGCTCGAGGATAAGGAGACCTTATAACCGCAGCAAAAGCCATCTCCGGCATCAACATGTCACGCAAATACTCCGCTTTTCCTTCGGCTTTTGCTCTACCGTCAGACCTCTCTAAAGATCGACCTAAGAAACGCGCTTCAGAGGAAATTTTATTCATCTACACACGCCTTTAAACTTGCCCTAACTATGCTGGCATAACCACTGCATCTACAAATATTTCCGTCCAAATGACCTCTTAGAATTTCTTCAGTAATAACTCTTTGACCAGATTCCTCAATTAAACCCCTTACTGTCATAACTATCCCAGGGATACAGTATCCGCATTGAATAGCTCCCTCTTTAAGAAATTGATCTTGGATCTTTTGAATGACAGGATCATCGTCACAAGACTCAATTGTAGAAATTTTTCTATCGGACATTGTTGTAGCTATAAGACAGCAAGAGTGTGCTGATTTGCCATCAATGAGAACAGTGCAAGCCCCACAGTAGCCGATTCCACAACCAAACTTTGTTCCAAAATATCCGAGATCTTCGCGCAATACGGTAAGTAGCGTGTCAAAAGGTTTACAAACAACCGGATGGGAAACCCCATTTACCATAAGGGATGTTTTTATATTTTCATTTTCCACTAAGTGCATCCTTTAAAGTCGATCTGATTAAACGAGAAAATGTAGCTGAAAGATAATTATTTGTAAGACTTCCATCAGGAAGAATTGAGTTCTCTATTGACTCAATTTTCTCCACCCCATCAATGAACGTACAAATTTCGTGAGCAGGGAGACCAACTATATTTTTTTCAATGTCTAATACCCGTATTGCTTTTCGCAAATATCCACCGACTGAAATTTTCGCAGATTCAATACAGTCTTTATGGCTATCAAGACTTACTGCACAAGTAGCTATCCCTAAATCTCCTGCGCGTCTGGCTACTTTTTTATATGAAGCCAATTTGCTCTGCTTATCCAATTGACAGGTAACCGATACCGCTACTTCGCCACCCCTGATGGTCGTGGAATATGGACCAGTAATAAACTCGCTGAGCAACACACTTCTCTTTCCATCTTTGGAAACTAAATCTATTTGGGCATCTAAACAAAGCAAGGCGGGTATTAAATCGCTACTTGGATCGGCATGACAAACGTTTCCTACCAATGTCCCAAAATTGCGAACATGCGGAGTTGCAACCTTCTTAGCTGCAAAGTTAAGAATAGGTAAAAGATTGATGACCTGGCTTGAATTTAGAATCTCAGATACAGATGCCATTGCTCCAATATTTATAGTTTTTCTAGTCTTTTTAATCACAAATAAATCATCACAACTGCTCAAATTGATCAGAAAATCCGGTTCAGAAAGACCCAATGAAATCATGGGAACCAAAGACTGACCCCCTGCAATTACTCGCGCCCCATCACCACACTGTTCGAAAAGAGAAAGTACTTCTGCAAGTGTTTTTGGATTTAAAACTTTAGATTGTTTCATTAGATCGATCCAAGCAACTAGTCAGAATTTAAACCGCTCTGATACTGCTCCCAAGAGATTCGCTCGAGGGAAAATACTGCCTTTTCACCTGCACTAATAAACGAACGCAGGCCAAGTCGTCCGATCGGCTCAAGAAGAAGCGGATCTATTCGACCCCTCTCATTAAGTATTTCTTCCGAATAGGTAGCCCATACAACTTCAGCAATGACGAAGTTGACTTCCCCGAAAGGAACCCCAGTTTCACCCAACTTGACCACTTCTCTAATTTCACACTCAAGCCTCGCTCGCGCCTCTGCAATACCGGGGGATTTGATTTTCTCAGATTCGGAAGGAGTCCAATTAGCCAATTCATATTCGTTTACCGAATGTGGAGATTCTATGGCTACTATCTCAATATCTTCGGCAAGATTTTCAGTAGTAATATTTATAACAAAATCTCCTGTATGGGAAGCATTAAGAAACGTATGCTTCGGCTCTCCATCTTCACGTAAACCCATGGTCACTCCTACCAACATTGGACTTCCAGTTATAGGCAAGAAATAGCTCATCGGCGCAATATTCAGAACTCCGTCTTCACCAATAGTTGAGATCATAGCTATCGGCCTCGGCACTACTAATTGTGAAAGTAAAAATTGTCGATCTGCTGGGGTTTTATCTGATGGATCGAAATCAATCCAATTCGTTTCCTCACTCATAATTATTTTCTATTCTCCTTTCAGTCAGAGGGATCAAAGTTTTCGGCAAGAGCCGCAGGTTTTTTTGCCATATTTGCGATTGTTAAAAGTCCTATTAGTGCAAGTAAATACGGCATCGAATCTAGAACTGGGCCTGGTATCACATTGAACCCAATTATTTGTAATGAGAGGCCTAATGCATCGGCAAATCCAAACAATAACGAACCACATATAGTGCCAAATAACGTCCAACCACCAAATAGAACTGCTGCTATAGCAACAACGCCCTTCCCAGCAGACATATTTTGGGAAAATGCTCCCGTAACAGCTAGAGAAAGATACGCTCCCGACAAACCGGCACACATCCCCGCAATATAGATTGACTGCCTTCTTCTTTTCAAAACTGGGATTCCACTGACGTTTGCAGCTGAAGGGTCTTCACCAACAGACCTGACTTCCAGCCCCCAACGCGTACGATGAACTATCGCCCAAATGAAAAATGGTAAAACGAAAGCCACGTATCCAAGCCACCTTTGCGCAAATAATGCAGTGCCGATAATAGGTATTTCCGAGAGAACTGGTATGGCGAATTCGTGAATACGCCCAGAATATATTTTGATTTCTAAAAATAAGAATGTAGTCAAACCAATTGATAAAACCGTTAAAGCTATTCCAACTACAAACTGATCAATATTTAATCGATGTGAGAGATTCGCCTGCAGGTAAGAAATTATGAAACCAGCAGCAATACCCGCGAAAATTCCAAGTACAGGTGAGCCTGTTTCTGAAGCTCCTAATGCTCCTCCAAAAGCACCAGCAAGTAACATTCCTTCCAAAGAAATGTTTATCGTCCCAGCGCGTTCTGCAACATACTCACCGAGTGCAGCAAAAAGAAAAATATGGCCCAAGCGTATTGAAGACTCAAGGATTATTTCTATATCTTCTATCATTCCAATTCTCCTTTCTTCCCAGATTTAAAAATCCTCTTTCCTGAATCTGATCTATAAATAACAACAAGTAATGCGGCTGGCATAAGAGCGGCAATAACCATCAAACCTTGTATCACACTGGTAATCGTTCGCGAAACCCCTGTAGCTGCTAAGAAACTAGAACCGGTACGCAGAGCAGCGAAAAAAACCGATGAAATTAAAGCTAAATAACCGCTGAGCCTCGCAACGATTGCTGAGAGAAGGCCATCCCAACCAAAATCATTTGCAATATGATTCTGTAACCGGAATGCACTACCCATGACAATCATTCCGCCGGCAAGACCTGAAAAACCACCAGAAATTAATAGCGCCGTTGCGCCCTCTCGATGTTGTGTGACTCCATAACGTTTAGCAGTGAGAAAATTTGAACCCAAAAGACGAACGCGTAAACCCCACACAGACTTACCCAACAAAGCAGTCACTAAGAGTGAAATAATTATGGCTGCAACAAATCCTAAATGGATTTCTTGACCAAATACCTCAAATTCCATGAGCCTTTTTTCTGAAGGTATCCGCTCACTTTGAGAGGCCAATCGAGTATTTGAATCTGTCGTGTCTAAAAGCAAATAGTCCTTACTCACCGCAAACAAAACCACATTAGGGGCTATAAAAGTAAGCAAAAGCGTACTTATCATCACATCCACACGTCTCCATAAATAAGCAGCTACAGCTATGCCAGACCAAAAAGCTCCACCAGCAAAACCTGCAACTACTGCCAAGGTGGCAACTAACCAGCCTGGTCCGGGAGTTTGGAGGGCGACAACCGTGGCGAACAATGCTCCAATCGCTACTTGTCCCTCCGTTCCAATGTTGTAATGACCGGCTTTGAAAGAAACAATTACACCTACTGAGACCAAAAGAAGCGGAACTGCTTCAATTAAAGTCCGACCAAAAGCGCCAGGAGTTTGAAAACTGCCTTCTATGAGACTCGATAGTACTTTTGTAGGCGAGCCTCCAACTGCCGCAACCAAAAGTCCTGATATGAAAAGGCCACCCGCTAAGCATGCAATGAGTAAAACAGAAAATAAAAGTTTGTTAGAGTCATCAAAAAATCCAAATAGCTTTGAAATAGTATCATTTCGTCGATTTGAATTTTCAGCAAGTGTGCTCATATTGATTCGCCCGCCATTGCCATACCTATCGACTCAATATCAAAATCATTTCTTGAAAGCTCTAATTGATTGTGGCCCCTATGCATAACTACCAAACGATCAGAAAGTTCAAGAACTTCTCCAATCTCTGTCGAAATCAAAAGAACTGCCAGACCCGAGGTAGCTGCAAGTTTTATTTGTTCAACCATAAACTCAATGGCCCCGACGTCAAGTCCCCTAGTTGGTTGAACAGCGACAAGAACTTTAGGCTCGGCTGCAAGTTCACGGGCTACCACGCATTTTTGTTGATTACCGCCAGATAAGTTTTTAAATAACTGTCCAGCAGAAAAAGCTTTAACATCATATTTTTTAATCAAACCACTAACGTAAGAGTTGCGTTTTTCCTTACTGATAATTCCCCAGCTAGATAATTTGTCCAAGCGGTTTAAAATCAAATTTTCCGCAACAGTTAGATCTAGAGCGCAGCCTGACTCGTGTCGGTCTTCTGGAATTACTGCTATTCCAGATTCACTCATTAAACCTGGGATTCCTGTTGACACTAGTTTCTCATCTAAATATATTTTCCCAGAATCTATTTTTAATAAACTGGACAAAATATCTGCTAATACCGACTGGCCGTTGCCTTCAGCACCGGTTATTCCCAAAACCTCTCCAGCGGAGACATCTAAATCAAATGAATTTAACTGTCTACCAGTGTTATCGGTGCAACTTACGTTCTCGATTCGCAAAATAGGCTGGGAATAATCTTTTGTCCGCTCAGGCATTTTTTGAATCTCGTGGGCATCAGGAAGTTTCTCTACTGTTGAATTTCCTAAGTTGTCTTTAACTCCAAATGCTGATCCACGAGAACGTAAAGAGACTTTTCTTCCTACCATTGCTTCAGCAAGAAGACCAGCTTCTGCCTTTTCGGTTTCAAATCTTTCGATTACCAAACCGTCTCTCATAATTACAACTTTTTTTGTTGCATACAAAATTTCATCAAGTTTGTGACTTATCAAAACTGCTGCTCGACCTTCATCCTCAACAACACGTTGCACAACGTCAAAAAATTTAATTGACTCTTCATCAGTAAGAACCGAAGTCGGCTCGTCTAATATTAAAACTCTTGGGTCTCTTCGTAAGCATTTGAGAATTTCGACTCGCTGCCTTTGTCCCGGAGTCAATTCAGAAATTCGGCTATGTGGGTTAACCTCTAGCCCATATTTTTCTGCCAAAGAAAAAACTTCCTCTATGACAGCCTTAGGGTCATAGCGCTTACGAACGAGTTTGTCACCAAGGCAAACACTCTCCCACACAGTCAGGGCATCAATGACACTAAAATGCTGATGCACCATCGCCACACCTAATTCAGCGGCATGCTTTGGGCTTCTAATTTTCTCTTCTTTACCTTGAACAAGAATTTTCCCAGAATCGGGCTGGTACAGGCCCATCACAATGTTCATCAAAGTCGATTTACCAGCACCGTTTTGGCCGAGTAGGCCAACAATTTCACCTTCTGGAACTGCAAATTCAACCGCATCACAGGCCACTAATGAGCCAAACTTTTTAGTTACCGAAACAAGTTCTAATACATTAGGTGAATCTGTCATATCGTTTATTTCTTTTTCTTGAGTGGCGGGTGGAAAAAATGTCCCCCGCCACTCAAATTTTTAATTAGCTAGTTGAACCTTAATCAGCCATTAACTAGGTCTTCAGGAACCAACTCGCCGGAGCCGATAGCTTCAACTACTGAATCAATAGCAGCCTGCTCTTCTTCAGAAGCATCACAAAGTGCTACACCTACTGCATCATCGATGCCAACTTTGAAGCGGCGTATTGAACCATCTACATAATTACCATCTGCCAAATCCTCTAGATTTGAAGCCAGATATGCGCCAGGTGGGAATAGAACAGAACCCCCGAAAGGTGATCCTGGGAAACATGTATAGCTAGATGCGGAGAATGCAACTCCACCAGCACCCGCTATAGCCCCACCTGAAGGGAACATAGCTCCACCCAAGAATGCATAAATTACATTAATATCTTGCGCTAGTAATCCCTGTGCCGCCTCTATAGCTACAGCAGCGTCATTAAAGTCACCTGTATGGACTACAACGAGTTCAGCATCCGAGATAACTGACTGCAAGCCTGCCTCCATAGCTTGATGAGCCACTACAGAGAAAGCCAATTCAGGACCACCTATATAACCAGCGGTTTTGTCTCCTGTTCTATTTAGAACTTGAGCCGCCATAACTCCGGCTGCCCAATGGATTTCATAATAGCTATCGCTTGATTGGCTATAATTCGGGTTCTCTACTGCAAGGCTTGAATTCAGATAGAAGAGTATGTCTTCAAACTCAGGATCAGATGAAACTTCATCTAAACCATCTTGCAGTTCAGTCGCTCCGACAGCAAGAAAATCGACACCCTGACGAGCTAAATCTGCTAGCGCCATGGTTGAATCGGATGGATTTATAAAGTCAGAAACAATCAATTCCCAACCCTGCTCATCAACAACTGTCCTAGCTCCATCTACAAAACTCTGGTAGAAGCCTCCATCATTTGTATCACCTGGACTTGCAATACCGATAACAACTTTTCCGTCACCATTTACATCGGGATCTGCAACGGCGGCAGAGACTTCAGCTTCTAATGCAGCTCCAAGATCATTACCGAGAAGTTCATTTACATTAATGGTTCCACTTGCTAACTCTGCTCTAACCTCATCAAGGATCTGTTGTTCATCTCCAACTGGTTCACAAATATTAGCGCCGATACCTAAACCATCGCCTGCTCCGTAAACAGCTATTTGTTGACCTTCCACGAAATCTCCGGCAACAAAGGTATCAATAAGATCAGCTAGGTAATACATAGGGTTATAGCTAATTGACATAGTTGTGAACTCAAGACCGGGTATGCCGCACAGATCCATAGAAGTTCCCACTACCCCAACTCCTTGTTCTGCAGCTGCTCCCCATACTGCTGGCATAGCACCACCTAGGTAAGGGTAAATAATCTCACACCCTTGATTAAATTGTGCTGATGAAGCCTCAACAGCGAGAGCCGCATCCTCGAAATCTCCTGTGAAAGTTATTAACATCTCTGCACCAACGGCCTTACCGTAATTTTCTTGTGCATGAGCCATGCCTGCGAGCATCGAACCTTTCATGTTAAGCACGAAAGGCAATTCAGGACCTCCTGTAATACAGGCAACTTTACCGCCTGAACGTTCCAGCAGAAGACTCATGGCTACTCCACCCATGAAGTGAGCGTGATTTTCACTCGCAACAGCTGTGGAAAAGAACTCGGTACTTGGAGGGAAACCGGCAATTAATAGATAATTAATATGTGAGAAAGCAGGATCTCCGGCGATTGGAATGAACCCTTCAGTTCCTTCGGCACCTCCAGCAATTATCAAGTCTGCTTCGCCTCTAGCCAGATTTGTATAAGTCTCAAGTGACTGTCCAGGAGGTACTTTGTCTACTTTTATATAATCCCAGCCATTTGCCTCAGCATGAGCCGCCATGGCATCGGTCTGACCTTGGTAATATCCTCCGTCATTACTGTCGCCATGAACTACATGAGCAATAGTAATTTTTCCATCACCGTTCACATCAACGTTTGGTGGGAAAGAACCTTCTCCTTCATCTGCTATTGCTCCCGCTGTTGCGGATCCGCCTGGTGCGTATGTGAATACAACATTGTTTTTACCAGCTGCGATATCGCTGCTGTCCTTGTGTTGCACAACAGCAAT
>NZHT01000042.1 GCA_002691385.1 Flammeovirgaceae bacterium
ATCAATTTTGGAATTCTCTAAGTTTTTTTCAAAAGCTAATTTTGCGTATTGAAAGTTTAATTTTGGAACTTGAACACAAATTGCTGAGAGATAGATAAATTTCTTTATTTCTACGAATTTTGCTCCATTTAATAGATGCATATTAAGAGCAAAATCAACATCCCAGGTATCTTTTTTTGTACCTGTTCTGCTTGAAATACATGATATTATTGCAAGTGCATCATGATTTTTTTTAAATATCTTTTTTACTGAATCTAAATTACTAATTTCCCATAAAGGAACCTGATTTATTGATAAATTGTGTTTTTTTGCAAAAAATTGGTTCTTTTCTCTTAAAGGACATACAGGAAAAAAACCCATCCTTAAAAGAGTTTTTACTACATAATTACCAATATATCCTGTAGCACCTATAACTAAGACTTTCTTTGTAATGTTATTATCCTATCCAAAAAAATTTTGTTAGATCAATTGTATATTTTTTGATAAGTTAATAACAGTAATTTTTATTTATTTGAGAGAATAATGTCAGATAATTTGGATAAAAAAAAAGTAAATTCTGCTTGGAATTATCACCCTGGCATTCCTTTGCAGAATAACTCATTATTTAGGTTACCTCTTTACTCAAGTTTTTTAATAGCTTGGATAAATAGAAACTGGTTTCAACTAAGTGAAAAAGTAATTTTAGTAATAATTTCTATTTTAATTTGGTATTTTGTATATCCTTCTTTAGATCAAACCAAAAATTTTGAATTAACTTGGATTTTTCAAATTTGGGTTATCAATTTGGTATTAATGATTATGATTGCTGGGGGATTACACTGGTATTTTTGCATAATTAAAGGACAAGAAAAGCGCTTAAAGTTTGACAAAAGAGAACAAGGCAAAGGTAAACTTTGGGATTTTTCCAATCAAGTACATGATAATATGTTTTGGTCTTTAACAAGCGGTATTTGTCAATTGACCATTTTTCAATCTATCACAATGTGGCTACTTGCTAATAATTATTCACCAGTAAATTCTTTTATTTCAAATCCATTTTGGTTTTTTGGATTTTTTCTATTTCTACCAATATGGTCTGCTTTTCACTTTTATTGGATTCATAGATTCTTACATATACCTTTTTTTTATAAAAGGTATCACTCTCTTCACCATCGAAACATCAATGTAGGACCTTGGTCAGGTTTTTCTATGCATCCGGTAGAGCATTTTTTTTATATATCCAGTATATGTATTCATTGGATTTTGGCTTCTCATCCAATTCATGTAATTTTTCATGCTTTATATTTAGGTCCTGGAGCAGCAATGACACATACTGGCTATGAAAGCTTACTCATTAAAGATAAAAAACGTCTTGCTTTAGGAACTTTCTATCATCAGTTGCATCATAGATATTATGAGTGCAATTATGGTAATGAGGAAATGCCCTGGGATAGGTGGTTTGGAACATTCCATGATGGTTCTCAATTAGCAACTGAGCAAACTAGGGCCAGAAAAAAAGTGATGCATAAATAAATCAAAATAATGTGATTTGAAAGGATATATAATTTGATTGAAATAAATTATAAAACATTTTTTTTGAAAAAGAAATTTCCTTTAAGAATTAGCAGAGGAGTTTTTACAGGTTCTGAAAATCTCTTTTTATTTGTATCTAGAAACAAGAAAGTGGGTATTGGTGAAATGTGCCCGGGTCTCACTGAAGGTGCTGAGACAGTTGATGATGGCAAGTCACAAATAAAAAAATTTTTAGAAGAAACAGGACCCATTTCATCATCTGTTGTTGAGAATTATAATAAAGCGTTTGAGTACAATTTAGCACCATGTGCTTTAGCTGCTTTAGATATATCCTTATGGGATTTAGTTGCTAAAGAAGCAAATATGCCATTATACAAATTATTTGGTTTAAATTTACCCAATGTGAGTACATCTATTACATTAGGAATTATGCCATTAGATGAAATTGAGGAAAGGATATTTTATTTAAGAAAAAAAGGGATGCTCAAAAATCTTAAGATTAAACTAGGCACTCCTGAAGGAATTGATAGAGATAAGGAAATGTTAGAAAAAATTTTACATTTTACAAAAAGTGATTGTCATAATATGAGGGTAGACGCAAATGGAGGCTGGAGCTTATATGATGCTCATAAGATGTTGAAATGGTTGCATAAAAAAGGAGTAGAGTATGTGGAGCAACCGCTTGCTAAAGGGCAAGAAGAGGATTTAAAATTTTTATTTAAGGATCGACCTTTGCCTATTTTTGTTGATGAAAGTTGTAGGAATTCAAGAGATATTTTAGATTTATCAAATTTTGTTGATGGTATTAATTTAAAATTAATGAAGTGTGGCGGATTGACTGAAGCATTAAAAATGGTTGCAATTGCAAGAAATCTTAATTTGAAAACAATGATAGGCTGTATGGGAGAAAGCTCTGTTTCAATTTCTGCTGGCTGTGCTATTGGAGCTTTATTTGATTATATTGACCTAGACTCCCATTTAAACTTAGATCCAGATCCAACTTCAGGTGCTGAATTAGTTAGAGGTATAGTCACTCCAAAAAATAGTTCTGGGCACGGAGCTTTTTTTGTAAATGCTTAATAAAAATCAAAACATTGCCATATATGCTGAAGGAAGTATGGGAACTTTATTCGCAAAGATGGCTGAAGGCGTTATAAGGTATAGTTCAAATCCTGTAATTTGCGTAATAGATAGTTGTCACGCTGGAAAGTCTGTTTCTGAGATTTGTTCAATTGACAAAAAAATTCCTATTGTAGGAACTATAGAGCAAGCATTAAATTTGAATCCTGAAGTTCTATTGCTAGGCACTGCTCCTTCTGGTGGTAGACTTCCTGAAAGTTGGATAAAAGTTATTGATAAAGCCGTTGAAAACGGACTTTCAGTAGTTAATGGTTTGCATGACTCTGTAAATGAAATATTTTCATGTAAACTTAGTCCTAGTCAATGGATATGGGATATTAGACAACCTGTAAATGATAAACCTAAGATTGGAGCTGCTAGAGCCTCATTCCTTTCTAATGAAAGAATACTTATGATTGGTACTGATATGGCAGTGGGTAAAATGACTGCTGGTTTGGAGTTAGCAAATTCTCTTAAAGCAGAGGCTAAAGATGTGGTTTTTTTGGCAACTGGTCAAACTGGGATTTGTATTTCAGGAAATGGAATACCTTTGGATGCATACAAAGTAGACTATGCAAGTGGTGCAGTGGAAGAAATGGTGCTTAAATATAAAAACAACAAATATTTAATCATTGAAGGGCAGGGTTCATTATTAAATCCAGGTAGTACTGCTACTCTTCCTTTGATGAGAGGTAGTTGTCCAACAGCTTTAGTACTTTGTCATCGACTTGGTTTGGAAGTTGTTGAAAGTGAAACTAAAATATTAATACCCCCATTGGACGAAGTAATTAGTCTAAATGAGCAGCTAGCTACTAGTCTAAATTCATTTACAAAGGCAAAAGTTAAAGCTATTGCTTTAGATACTAGAGGTTTAGATAATGTCTCAGCTAAAAATGAAATTTCTAAACTAGAAGAGAAACTCAATTTACCAGTTACAGATCCAGTTAGATTTAGTGCAAAAAAAATTGCGAACGCTATATCAAAAATAGAGTAGCTTAAATTAAGTAACTTTTCTGGTGTATTTATCTATAATTACGAATCTGAAATTACTTCTACGGATTTAAACATTAATTAAAAGCAAACTAGTCATTAATTATTCTTAAAATCTCTTTACATATAAGTTGAAAATAATGTTCCGAGGGTGATCCTACTTCTCTAAATCTTATAAAACCATGAACTAAATTATTTGCGACTATATGACTTACATTTACTGAACTATCTTTAAGTTTTTTTACAAATTTAATGCCATCAGATGCCAATGGATCAATTTCTGCAGTACAAATAATTGTGTCTGGTAAATTTGTTAAATCTTTTTCTAATTCAGGTATAGCAATTGGATTACTTATATTTTTTAATTTTCCTAAATAATTTTTCCAGAACCATATCATCGTTTTTCTATCTAATATAGGTGCATTTGAATATTTAATATAAGAAGGTGAATTAAAATCTAGCGAAAGACATGGATAAATAAGAATTAGTCCTTTCGGCAATGGTAGGTTTTCTTTTTTTATTTTTAAATTTAAGGCTGCTGATAAATTTCCACCAGCGGAGTCTCCAGCTATTAAAATATTTTTTAAATTTAGCTTTTTAAAAAAAAAATTTTGATTTAGATATTGCAAATAAAGTGAAAAGCATTGATTTAATGCAATAGGATAGGGATTCTCTGGTGAAAGAGAATAATCAATAGAAATTACAACCACATTACAGTCAATTGATAGATCAACACAAACTGAATCATGAGAATCTAAATCTCCCATAATCCAACCTCCACCATGTATATAAATCATTCCAGTTGAAGGGCGTACATTATTATTAGGCTTATAAATCCTAATTTTTACTTCTCTATTTTCATATTTAAAAAAGTCATCGACCACTGAAATATCGTTGTTTCTTTTTTGTTCTAAACTTTTTGAGTGTTTTGCAAAAATCTCTCTAGATTTTTTAGCTCCTAGCTTATAGGGCTTTTGGGAAAATAAATCATTTGCTTCATCGATAAATTTTATTATTGAGGGACTAATATTTTTATAAATCAAAAGATTTCCAATCATTTATAGTTAGTGAAAAATATTTATTATATGATTGGTAATCCAAAAACTTGTTCAGACTTTATAATTGCTGGATCGTAAGCTTTTCTTTTAAAAACATCTCTAATCATTGGTTCAAAAAACTCTATAGATTCATAATCATAATTAGGATCAAAACAATTTTGATCCCATCTTTCACAAAAATCTGAGCAAGATTTAAAATAAATATTGTCCTTAAATCTATCTCGCGCATTTCTATCCCATCCATAATGATGAGCGTAATAAATCATTTGAAATATTCCATGATGCTCTACTACCCAGGAAACCTCTTCCCTAACAAAGGGTCGGATTACTTCTGCAGACATTCTATCGTGATTTTGAGGTGCTAGGCCGTCCCCAATATCGTGTAGTAGTGCTCCAATAATCCAGTCAATGTCAGCACCATCTCTATATGCTCTAGTACCTGACTGAAGTCCATGCTCTAATCGTGTTATTTGATAACCTTCTAATGATATTGCACCTTGCTTTCGTAGCTCTTCAATAATTCTCTCATAAGTCATTGATACATATGGTTTTTCTAGCTCTTTTAATAACAGATAATCTTCTTTATCACCAGCTTTCATTTCCGTAAATTTGACTTTTTTTTCTTTCAATATTTCATTCCCATCAGTCTTTCGTCGAATGGATATTTTGTTAAATTTTCATAGCCATCTGAAGTTATTAAAACCTGATCTTCTAACTTGATAGAAAAATCACCGTTTTCTGGACTGACCAAAACTTCAACACAAAGTACCATACCTTCTTCTAGAGGATAATTATAAGCACCTTTTACAAATCCATCTGGATAGTTAATTGAAGGCCACTCATCACATAAGCCAACGCCGTGCATTAAGACTCCATATTTTCCCTTTTGATATATAGGATCCAAAACATGTGCTTTGTGAGTCAATTCTTCCATTGATACCCCAGGCTTTAACATATCCATATTAGTCATAATATGTTCATATCCATGTTGCATGGCATAAATCATATCAGGCCTTGGTTTCTCATTGCCAATCCACCAGGTCCTACTTATATCTACACAAATTCCGTAACTTCCAACTAAATCTGTATCAAAAGCAAGGATTTCATTATTTTTTGGTATTCTCGGTCCACATTCTTGAAACCAAGGGTTAGTTCTAGGCCCTGAGGAAAGTAATCTTGTTTCTATCCACTCACCACCTCTTTTTATATTTTCTGCATGTAAAATAGACCAGATTTCATCCTCACTTACTTTTTCTTTTGGAATATTTATTCTGGCAAATAGCTCCATTAGATAAACACTATTTTCACATGCAGCAGAAGCACATCTCATTGCTAAAATTTCATCATGACCTTTAACAGATCGTGCTTTTTCTGTAAGTTCCTCACCTTCCTTAATTTCAAAACCTTGTGCTTCTAAAGCTTTAAGTCCATTTATCATAATTTTATCAACAGCTAGTCTTTTATTTTCTCCAGAATGTTCAGATAATAATACCCTTATTTCATTAGAAAATTTATCGGCTGCTAAATTTGATTTGTCTCCTCTGGCAAAATAGAACAAATCTGCTCCATGTCGCTGCTCTTTGACTAAGGGATTAAATTTACTCAAGAAAGGTGAGTTTTTGTAATCCCATATAACCATATAACCGTCCGAACAAACTAATACTGCACGAAAAGGGTTATGCATATTCCAGATTTGCATATTGGTGCTATCTGTAGCGTATCTTATATTTAATGGATCAAATAGTAATAATCCTCCATATTCTCGTTTAATAATATGCTGAACAAGTCTTTTCCATCTATATTCTCGCATATTCTCAGGGTTAGGAATTTCTAATCTTAATTTTTGCCATTCTGAAATTGCTAATTTTGTAGGTCCAATTTCAATTTTATTTTCATCATTTTCATATTTTGATTTGAGAGAAATCTCCGTTGGATTTATTTTTCTGTCATCTCTGAAATATTTATTCATTTTCGTATATTTAATAGAAATTTTTATTATAAATAAAAGTTACTATAGGATTCAAAAAAATCAACAAAATTAAAATTATAAATTTATTTCTTTTTTAGACTTACTTAGAATTAATAATTTGTACAGGTATCATTATCTCGTTTTTTCTTAAAAAACCTGGAGTAGATGGATCATTATAATAAGAATATATTGGTTCACTTCCTGAAATTATTTTATAATTTATTTCTTCAATCCATTTAATTAATTTTGAAAGATTATTTTCTAATAACTCGGTTTTTGCAACCCCACTAAATGCTATTACAGCCATAATTTTCGATGGAGTCGATGCAATTTTTATTTGATTATTATTAGAAATAGGTAACTGATTTATATCAAATTTTGAAGGCATATAAAATGAAATTTCCCAGTTATTATTTTCTTTTTTTTGTTGCATTACTGGTGCTGTCATAGAAATTTTTTGTCCGTCTCTCTCTTTACCGCCTATATATCTTGCAAGTGGAATAAAACCTTTTCTTAAGCCATCATATCTTTCTCCAACTGTAATAATTTTAGCTATTGTCATTTCATTATATTTTCGAATTTGAAAATAATTATTTCTTTCTAATATTGTGTATTTTGGATTTTCTAAGAAAAAAGGTATTAATATCCAAAAACCTAATATTAGTAATGGTATTATAATTAAAATTAGTAAAATTATAATGTACATTTTGTTGTTAAAAAAAGTCATAATTGACGTAAGGTAAGGCAGTAAAGATTTGTTTATAAAATTCTATAATCTTATGATATCACTTATATTGTGTTTTAGAAAATAAAAAACTTAAAGGAGATTTAACATGATTGAGGCATTTAACGGGTGGATTATTTTTATTCTTTATTTATTGAATCTTGCTGGTGGTGGATATTATGCATACCAGTCTGTTTTTAATACTGAAAATTTTATGGATAAATATGGTATTCATAAATCAGCTCTTTTACCAGCCAGGTTAGCAGGTTCATTTGTATTAACAACTTTTTTAATGGGATTATATATTATTTATCGTGGTGGTCCTGAAGGTACTTGGATATATTTCAATATCCTTTTTATACAGAGTTTAATTTTTACAGTACTTGGATATATCTCTGTTAATTCAGAAGTAGCTGAAATGGAGGGAGTGGAGTATACCCCTGAAGGGTACATTGCACCTGCTATTTTTACAGTTATAAATGCAATTTTAATCTGGGGTTTATCAGATAAAATTTATATGTGATTTATTTTAAACACTTTTAAATCTAAATTCTAAAAATTGTATATTGAATAAAAGTAATTAGACTTTTAAAGTCTAATTACTTTTATCATTTATAGGGTGTTCATATGGCTACTGGATCAAATGTAAGGACTTTTTTTGAGGGCTCATGGTATTCTGAAGACAAACATGTAATGAGAGCAGCTGACCATGGATCATGGTTAGGTACTAGTGTTTTTGATGGTGCAAGATATGTTGACGGAGTAGCACCAGACCTCAAAGCACATTGTGATAGAGTAAATAACTCTGCAGAAGCTATGATGATTACCCCTACAGTTTCTTCTGAAAAAATGGTTGAAATAATTATGGATGGAATTGATAAATTTAAATCTAGCCAAGCAGTTTATATAAGGCCAATGTATTGGGCAATTGAAGGTGGAGACTTAGCTATTGTTCCTAAAAAAGGACTTACAGGATTTGCAATTTGCTTAGAGGATATTCCCATGGCTGAATCTAATTTAGCAGCAACGCTTACTACAACGAGTTTCAGACGACCTGTACTAGAAGATAATGTAGTTAATGCAAAAGCAGGTTGTTTATATCCGAATAATGCGAGAATGCTAGTAGAAGCACGTGATAAAGGATTTTCGAATGCACTAGTAGCAGATATAATGGGAAATGTAGCAGAAACAGCAACAGCTAATATTTTTATAGTTAAGGACGGAGAAATTTTTACACCTATACCCAATGGTACCTTTTTAGCTGGTATCACACGGAATAGACATATCTCAAATCTTACTGCTGATGGTTATAAGGTTCATGAAAAAGTAATATCATTTAAAGACGTAGATAATGCTGATGAAGTCTTTATGTCAGGAAATATGATGAAAGTAACTCCTGTAAAAGCTTTTAATAGTACTAATTATCAGATCGGACCTATTACAAAAAAAACTAGAGAACTTTATTGGGATTGGGCTAAATCTTTATAAATGACTACGATTATCCTGATAAATAATTAGGTAACCAGGTTGATAAACTTGGAAATAATATCATAATAATACCATATATAATTCCAACTGCTGTAAAGAGAGGTACTTCTTTAAAGGCATTACCAGGATTTTCTTTTATAACACTTGCAGATGTATATATTCCAACACAAACAGGCGGGGTAATCATTCCAATACCTGCAAAGGCAACAAATACTACATATAGATGAATTAAGCTTTGATCAAAGGATAGAATTATAGCCGCAAAAATTGGTATGGTTAGGTAAAATACTGGTACTATTTCAATAAAAGTACCTAAAATTAAGCATATTAATGCCATAGCAAACCAAAAGAAATTCAAACCAACTCCCATTTCCGTAATTGATTTAATAATAAATTGGGGAAATTGAGTATAAGTAAATACTTTGCTTAAAAATGTTGCCATTGCGATTATAGAAAATATTACTGAAGTAGTAATTGCTGTATCTTTTATACTCTGTAATAAAGAGCTAATTGTAAGTTCTCTATAGATTAGAAAACCCATAAAAATTGCCCAGATTCCAGAAACAGCTGCTGACTCAGATGGTGTAAGTAATCCTCCGTAAATTCCTCCCAAAATTATTAATGGTGTCAAGAGTGCCGGGAAAGCTTTCATACCAAGTATTAGTTTTTCATAATTTGTTGCAGGTTTATATCTTTCTAAATGACGACATTTAAATAAAACTAGAGCTATCATAAATAATAGCAAAATTAATCCAGGAAAAACTCCAGCAGCAAATGTTTGCGAAACTGGAACATAAGTTAATGCACTATATAAAATCGCTGCATTAGATGGAGGGATTAACGCTTCAAGTAATGCAGCAGAAGCTGCTAAAACAATTACAAATGGCTTAGGATATCCTGCCTCTATCATCTTAGGCATCATAATTGTACCAACTGCAGTAATTGCAGCTAAAATTGAACCGCAGAATGCTGCAAAAAATCCCATAGCTATAACCATTGCAATTCCAAGCCCACCAGGTAAATGTCCTACTAGAGAGGTTGCAAAATTAACTAATCGGGTTGCAGCACCACCTCTGAGCATAACCATCCCTGAAAATATAAATAATGGTACAGCAATAAGTACATGCTTGTTCATAGCTTCAAAAGCCATTTGGATAAGAGTAGACCATGGTAAGTTTAACCCCCAAATCGCAGCTATAGAGCTTCCTAATCCGAAGACCAAAAAAATAGGAACAGATATAAACAATAAAAAAAATGAAAAAATTAACGCAAAAGAAAACATTAAGAAAATCGATCGTTATAAATATCAACTGAAGTCGTTAGAAGCAGTTCTAATGAAAACAAACCCATTATAATAAAACCTACTGGAAAAGATAAAAACATTATCCAAATTGGAACATCAATCTCAAGTTCCATCATTTGTCCAAGTTTATAAAAAAGGAGAGTTGCGTCCAGACCTGCTTTGAAAAATATGAATGATGAAATTAAACTTATTAAGTATACAAAAAACTTAACATATTTAATATTTTTTGCAGACAAAATAGTACTTACAAAATCAACCTCAATATGATTTCCAGTTTTTAATAAAGGTCCTAACATAGGAAAAACCAACCAGCTAACTAAAGCAGGTGGGAGTTCTATAAACCAATCAAAGCCATGACCCGAAATATA
>NZHT01000043.1 GCA_002691385.1 Flammeovirgaceae bacterium
ATCGACGATCACGTTGAGCATACTTTTGACCGCCTGAGCGGGCATTTCAGATAGATTTTTTGCAAGTTCAAATGCTTTATCTTTTAGCTCTTCGATTGGCCAGACTTCGTGGACCAACCCTATGCGGTAGGCTTCGGGACCACTGATTTTTTTTGCTCTGAGAATCATGTCGAGGGCATGATGTTCTCCAACACACTTTGTGAGTCGCGCGCTTCCACCCCATGCAGGGACCCCGCCTAAATCTAATTCCGGCAAGCCAATTTGGGCTCCTTCTTCGGCTGCCAGCCGAAAATGACAGCCTAAGGGTATTTCCAGTCCACCACCTAGACAGTAACCGAACAAGGTAGTAACCCAGGGTTTTCCCATTGTCTCGATGGACCGGATGACACGCAGTCGCTGTGAAAAAACGGCTTCGGCACTGCCCATTCGCTCTATTCCCTCGGGAAGTTGTTTTAAGTTCATCCCAACAGAAAAGTTTTCGGATCCAGCAGAGGTTAATAACACCGCGCGAATTGCTGGATTATTGGAAATCTCGGCCACTTGTTTGTCGAGTTCATCCATAAAATCAAGTGACATGCGGTTGAACGGTGCGTCATTGATGGTTAATCGGGTAACCGCACCGACTGTTTCTATTAAGAGTGGCTCGCTCATATATCTTACTTTTAGTGATTTAAGTGACGAATTTAGCGCCTTTAGAGGATTCGTCAACTTTTATTGATTTTCTAGTTCTTCGTTGGTTCTTGTAATGCATTAGCCGCTCTGGATTCTTTGATCCCTACGAGCATTTGTTTGGTTGAGATGTTCAATGGACGATCAGAGGGCCAGGGTAGGGCCCTCTTTTTGTCCTTCGTGTTCCTTGAATTAGTTTGAGGGAATGTTTGCGATATCAAACTTCCACAGATTCTCGCCTGAGCAATTGGCATAGGAGCTGAAGTAATCCCTTCTTTCCTTCCAGCCGCCTTTGCTGGCAATGTCACTTTGGTCTGCAAGTGCTGCTGTCATGTCGCCATAGCCTACCAGGTGAGCAAACTCTCCTTGAAGGTCGCCTGTACGAACGCCCCAGGCAGGAGCCGCAATTCCCCAGTGGAGAATATGAGGATTGGCAGGATCGGCAAATGAGCGGTGCTTTGCCATTAGGCTTTCCATACTCACACTTTCCTTTTTGCTGCACCAATTGAAACTCAACACACGACGGTCATCGTCTGAGTATTTGGTGTATTGGTGATAGTAGCGATGCAAGGAACGATTGCAGGTCGCGATTTTATCTAGAGATGCCTGCACTTTTGCACCGGAAGAACTGACTAGGAATTGATCCCAAGCAGCGGCTAGTTCATCGAATGCGGCGAAGTCCGCCAAGATGAAATCAATGGTACTTTGGCGGCTGACGAACAACGGAGTCATGAGTCCGAAGAAAGAGTTTAAGCCGATCTCGTTCTGAAAAGCTCGGATAGATGGAATGAGTTTTTCGACATCTTTAAGGGTTTTCCCTGAGTTGAGCGTGCAAAGTGTTAGCTGAGCAGCCTCGATTGTGCCGTTGCCCATAGCGTTCGCTTCTGATTGGCTGTGGTGATCAGCTTGCGCAGTCGTGTTCACGGTGATCACAATGCTAAAAAGTGCGGATAATCCAAGGGTTTTGATTAGCTGGAAAGTCATTTTATATCTCTTGTAATTTATTGAATGAAAGATAGAGATTATTTCATTTCACGTAGTGCGGCTACCTAGAGATTAGATTGCTTGAAGAAGCTTTTGTGGAATATGTGAGTTGCTGGCATGTTGATTTTGGACAACTCAAGGCATTTACTAATTGATAATCATTCTCATTATAGCTTACTCTAATGTCTAATCGTTGTTTGTTTCCAGTTAAAATCGAATCGAGAATTATGAAGGGAGAGTATCTGCATGGATAAAGTGATGAGGTTAGTTATAACGATTATGTGTTCGATTTCGGTGTGCTGGTCATCTTTTAGCTCTGCTGATGGTTATCAATTGTATGGCTTGGACGTGAGTGAGAAATCCGAGGTGCGTATAGGGGAGCTGTTGAGGAGCCCGCATGAATATGTTGATAAGCTCGTCAAGGTGGTCGGGTTGGTAAACGATGTATGCCCGATGAAGGGATGCTGGGTAGAGGTGATTGAAAACCAGGGTAGTGAACGGATTCGTTTCAAGGTTCAGGATGATGTCGTGATTTTTCCGGCTGAGGTGGTTGGCCAAGAGATTGTCGCTGAAGGTGTTTTGCGTCGATACGAGATGTCGAAGGAGCAGGCTACTCGTTGGTTGGCGCACCTTGCCGAGGAGAAAAATGAAAAATTTGATGCTTCGACTGTGAAAGGTCCCATGGATTTCTATCAAATCGAAGGAAGAGGTGCCAAAGTAGCGTTATAGTGATAAGAAGACCATTTTAGGAGAGCGGTTTTGAGCAGAATAGCTGAAATGAGAGTTGATCGAGGGGTCCACCCTTTGGCGGAGACTAAGGTGAAAGACTTTCTTGAGCCGTATGTGCAAGGCTTCATAGAGAACTCTCCTTTTGTAGTGGTCGCCAGCAGTAATGCTCAGGGTGATTGCGATGCCTCGCCTAAAGGCGGTAAGCCTGGATTCGTGAAGATTGTCGATGATCGAACATTGATGATGCCTGATATTGGGGGTAACAATCTTTTCCAGAGCTTTGAGAATTATGAGTCTAATCCTAAGCTAGGTCTGATTTTTATGATTCCCGGCATGGATACTACTGTTCGAGTTAATGGTCGGGTCACGGTGGTCGAAAAAGAGCAGTTCGTAGAGCGAGTTAAAGAGCCCGAACTCTATTGGTCGGATAAGAATGCCGGGTTTGTTCAGGCCACGCTCATTGAAGTTGACGAGGCTTACTTTCATTGTCCTAGGTCCTTTAAGTTTGCTGGACTTTGGGATACCGAGATCATACAGGCTAACTCCAGCCGAAATATCGCTTCACTAAAAAGCGAATAAAAACTTAATTCTACAGATCTGCCTATTTTCTTTGTCTGACGACAAAGGAATCTTTCGGGCTATTCATAGCCAAAATTCACGGTAAAGATTTACCGGATCGCTCACAATCTATATACTAAACTAAATGAGAATCATTATTATTTAGAATAAGGAGTGATATGTTGAACCTGCGATCAATGATTTTGGTGACGACTGCTGTTTTTACGTCTTTTTCTGGTGTGGTAGTTGCTGAGAACTCTCAAACCGAGGAAGAAATAATTACCGTGGTTGGGACTCGGACTGAGCGTTCTTTGGATGAAGTGGCTACTAGCATTAGTGTGATATCCGCGATCGATATTGAAGAGCAACTTTATAGAGATATAGCCGATCTCGTGAAGTATGAGCCAGGCGTTTCTGTTGGCGGAACTGGGTCACGGTTCGGATTGTCCGGTTTCATTATCCGTGGAATGGGCGGTAATCGAGTGCAAACTTTGGTCGATGGCGTTAGGTCGCCCGACGAGTTCAGCTTTGGCCCCTTCCTGAGTTCTCGACGGGATTTTGTGGATATCGATAGCGTTGAGACGGTCGAGATATCTAAGGGCTCGGGCTCGTCTTTATATGGTAGTGACGCGCTCGGAGGTGTTGTGTCCTTTACTACCAAGGGCCCCTCTCGCTATGTGAGTTCAGATGAGCCCTTCTATGCTGGCGTAAAGTATGGTTATTCCGGAGAAGATAACAGTTCTAATGGAACGTTAACCTTAGCCGGGGGAAACGACCGTATTTCTGGGTTAGTGAGCTATACCTATAGAGATGCAGAAGAAACTGAGACTAATGGTACGGTTGCCGGAACCGGGTCGACCCGAGAGGAGGCGGATCCTGCGGAAATCGAAAGTAATAATGTCTCACTTAAAGTAGATATCAGTCCTTGGGAAGATCATACCCTCCAGATAGGTTATGACCTTTTTGAGCACGAAAATCAGTCCTGGATCTTCTCCGATTGGGGCTCGGTGGTTTATGGGACCAGTATCAAATCGCGCGATGCTTTTGATGAAAGAGAAAGAGACAAGTTGAGCTTTGATTATCTGTATTCAGGAGAGTTCTTGTTCTTAGATTCGGTTCACGTGAAATTCTATCAGCAAGAATCTGAAAGTAATCAGATGATGAACGAGATCCGACAGGGGCGAACAGGCTCTGCTACTCGATTTCGTTACTCTGAGTTTAAGCAAGAGATCGACGGGGTTTATGCGCAGTTAGGCAGCATGTTTGACATCGGCAATAGTAGCCACACGCTCACTTACGGGGCTGACTATTATACGACCTACAGCGAGACGACTCGTAATGGTGGCACCACCGACAGTTTTGGTGTTCCTGTACGAGAGTATTCCGTTTTTCCGACTCGAGACTTTCCGATTACAGAAGTCGATCATTTGGCGTTCTTTATTCAGGACGAGATCGAGTTAGCGGATGGAAAGTTAAGGTTGATCCCTGGTGTACGCTACGATGATTTCGAAGCAGACGCCGTTGCCGATAGCCCGTATGTGAAAGGAAATCGTGGTCTTCCTGCTCCGCAAGATTATGAGGATTCTGAGGTCACGGCGTCGTTGGGAGTCGTCTATTTCCTTGATGACAACGTTTCGTTATTTGGCCGATACAGTGAAGGATTTAGAGCGCCGCCATACGATGATGTAAACCAAGGATTCATTAATGTGGCTGGCGGATATAAAACTGCGCCTAACCCCAATCTGAGTTCTGAAACCAGCACAGGTTTTGAGTTGGGCGTACGTTTGGATAGTGAATATTACGGGTTAGAGCTTTCTCTGTTTCGCAACGAGTATGAAGACTTCATTGAGTCGAATGCCATTGCACCGCAATTTCTCCAGTTCGGGGGTATAGATCCGAGCGATAATTTGCTGACCTTCCAGGCAGTCAATCTATCTGAAGTTGAAATTGATGGAGTAGAAGTCAGCGGATCTATTGATTTAGAGATGTTTTCTAAGGATTTTTCGTCTGACCAGGATTACCTATTAGATGATTTTTCTATTCGATTCGCCATTGCCTATGCTGACGGGGAAGACGTTTCAGCTGAACAGCCTTTGGATTCTGTAGAACCACTTACAGGAGTAATCGGCCTTGCTTATGACTCACCGGCTGGTAATTGGGGTGCTCGCCTTAACTTTTCTATGGTTCAGGGTAAATCGGCAAGCGATATAGCTCAAGGTTCAGTCCGCCCCGAAACAGCCGGTTACGGGGTCTTGGATCTTCTTGCTTATATTGATATTGCTGACCAAGTGATGATTAACGTCGGTTTGTTCAATCTTGGAGATAAGCAGTACATCCGATGGACGGACAGTGTTGGTATAGGTCGTGATGCTCCGATGAGGTTTAGCCAGCCAGGGTTTACTGCTGGTGTTAACCTGAAATTTGAGATCTAGTGAAATACCTTTGTCTACTGAGCCTGTTTTTCACCCTACCTTTGTGGGCGTGTGATAAACAGGCTAAAGATGCGAGTCGGATCGCGGTGGCCGGCGGGTCGATAACAGAGATCCTGTTTTACCTCGGTGAACAAGCCCGCATTGTTGCGGTAGACATTACATCGAATTATCCGGAAGCCGCGAGTTCATACCCATCGATTGGTTACGTCAGAAATTTATCTGCTGAAGGAACCTTGTCTCTTAACCCAACATTGGTGTTGGGCGAAGATGATATGGGTCCAGAAGAAATTCTTGAACAGTTGGCAGCGACAAATATCGAAGTGATTCGGGTCCCTGAAAAGCATAGTGCTGCGGGAATCATAGACAAAGTAATTTGCGTCGGAACTGTTGTTGGATTAGAAAAAAGCAAGCTGGATCAGGCGATAGCGCCGCTTCTAGCCAAAGCGGATATATTAAATAACTTGGTCTCTGAAGAGGCTCCCAAGGTAGCGCTACTTCTATCAATAAGAGATGGTGTGCCTACTGCTGGTGGCACCGGTACCTCTGGAGATGGTGTTCTGATGATGTCTGGCGCCAAGAACGTCTTCGATGTTTTTTCGGGGTGGAAACCGATTTCCATGGAGTCGATGGCGACCTCGAATCCTGAATTTATTGTGATACCTGAACGTGGAGTGCAAGCGGCAGGAGGGATGGATTCTGTGATCGATCACCCTGCAGTCAAGCTGACCTTGGCCGGACAAGCAGGAAATATATTGGCTGTTGATGGTATGTCGCTGCTGGGTTTTGGACCTCGTACCCTCGATACCGCGGTGACGCTTGCGGATGCTATCGGAAGTATTCCAAAAGAGTCTTCAGGACCATAGGCGGGACTCGATGTTTTGATTAGACCGGGTAGGCAGTTTGGTTTGGTTTTTTTACTGGCCATGCTTGCTCTAGCTCTAGTATTTGGTTTTTCTGTTGGCGCCGTCCCTTTCTCCCTCCTCTCACTTATGACTGGGACGGCGTCGACACTTGAGAACACTGTTTTTTATGATATCCGCGGACCCCGAGTTGTGTTGGCAGCTTTTGTTGGCGCTTCTCTGGCAGTTTCCGGGGCGTCTTTGCAGGGGCTTTTTCGTAACCCGCTTGCTGATCCGGGTTTGATAGGCGTTTCCAGTGGCGGAGCTCTCGGCGCGATTTTTGTCATCGTATTCGGTGCGTCGCTTGGGCTGGTTGATTGGTTCATGCCTTATGCTTTGCCTGTTGGTGCCGTTCTGGGGTCGATTTGCGTTACTTTGTTTTTGTATGCTTTTGCCAGTTACTTTGGGCAATTTAGTGTTGTGACGATTCTGTTGGTAGGAATCGCGGTCAACGCGCTTGCGGGTGTTGGTATCGGTGCGTTTCAATACTTAGCCGATGACGGTCAACTCCGCTCGATGGTTTTTTGGATGATGGGCAGTCTTGGGCGAGCCACTTGGATAACGTTGTTGCCGGCCATCGTCATCATGTCGATATGTATGGTTATTTTGATTCGCTATTCAAGAACCTTGGATTTGATGCAGTTGGGAGAGCATGAAGCGGAGTTTTTGGGTGTTGACGTGACGCGCGTAAAACGAGGTGTAATTCTGGCTTCTGCGGCAGGGGTCGGAGCAGGTGTCTCTATATGTGGGATTATTGGATTTATCGGATTAGTCGTGCCTCACTTGGTTCGATTGAGTTTGGGGCCTTCACACAGCACTTTGATTCCCGGGGCCGCGTTACTTGGCGCAGCACTAATGATTCTGGCAGATCTCGTGGCCAGGATAATGATTACGCCAGCTGAAATTCCGGTGAGTTTAGTTACGAGCGCTCTGGGTGCGCCTTTTTTCCTCTGGTTGATTGCGAGGTCTAGGCCTGTATGAGTTATCGAATAGATGATGTGAGCTTTTCCATCGGATCCTTACCTATTGTAAGGGACGTTACTTATGCTTTTGAGACAGGTTCCATGTGCTCGATTATAGGCCCCAATGGCGCGGGTAAGACCACCTTGTTAAAGTTGATGAGCGGAGAGCTCAACCCTGGCAAGGGACAAATATATCTCGGACATCGACCATTGATTGGGCTGCCTTTGAAAGAGCGAGCAAAACTTCGGGCGGTTATGACTCAAAACTCTGTTGTGGTCTTTGATTTTTTAGTCGACGAGATTTTGGAGATGGGGTGGATTTCAGGCTCCTTAGAACGATTTAATCAATCTCGCTCTAAAGTAGTGAGGGAGTGTGAGTTAGAAGATTTAGTTGATCGAAAATTTAACTCTCTTTCGGGAGGGGAGCAGCAACGTGTTCAATTCGCCCGGGCATTGCTGCAAATAATGAGTAGAGCTGAAGATGACGAAGATCATTTCTTGTTGCTCGATGAACCCACGGCTAACATGGACGTTGCTCACGAGCTTAACTTACTAAAGGTCTCGCGAGAAATTTTAAAAGAAAGCGTCGGAGTCGTGGTGGTCTTACATGATCTTAATTTGGCTGCTCGATTTTCAGATCAAATTATTTTAATGGATTCTGGTTGTGTTGTTGCTTCTGGCGAGCCTGAAGAGGTTCTCAGTGGTAAGATACTAAGTGACGTCTATTCGACACCTATACGCGTTGAGCGTCACGAAGAGCTAGGTCGACTTGTGGTTTATTCTTGAGGAATTGATATGTTTATTGCGATGAATCGTTTCAAAATTAATCTGGGATTTGAGGAAGGCTTTGAAAAAATATGGCGCGAAAGGGAATCTCATCTTGAGGAGGTGCCCGGTTATCAGTCGTTTGCTCTATTGAAAGGCGAAACGAATGAAGATCACACGCTGTATGCTTCTCACACGATTTGGGAGTCCCGGGCGTCTTTCGAGGCGTGGACTCAATCGGATTACTTTAAAAAGGCGCATGCTCAAGCCCATGCACCTAAGGGAACTTACCAAGGCCATCCAAATCTTGAAGTGTTTGAGTCAGTAATAGAGGGTACTGAATTAGTTTCTGGAGAAAATCTTGTTGCTAGCGAGGCAGACGCTAAAGAAAGCGAAGCTCGGACCATGTTGCTACCGGAAGAAAAGGAAGAAATTATCAGCCACATGAATAGTGATCATGCGGATGCCGTACTGACCTATGTGCACTATTACGCTGGCATAGGAGAAGCTACTAGTGCGACTCTGGATAAGGTCACAGAAGAGATGATGTGGGTCTCGGCTACGGTTGGCGAAAGCCAGTCGCAACTCGAGATACCTTTGGTTAGACGCGTTTCAAATATCAAAGAGGCAGAGCATGCCATGGTTGAAATGATTTTTTCTGCACGGGCCAAGCTTGCTGAAAA
>NZHT01000044.1 GCA_002691385.1 Flammeovirgaceae bacterium
AATACTTCAAGTAAATTTTCTCTTACCAATTTAAAATTAAAGAATGAACTATTCTATAAAGATTTAGTTTATGGATTTTTAGAAACTGGTCAAATCCCTGAATGGGCTAGCATTGAAAACTTTAATCAACAGGATGTATTCTTTTTTATTAAGTCAGCTATCAAATCAGGAGATAAGTCTTTTATTAGTAAGCTTTTATCTAGTAAAGTGATGGTGGAACGTATTTCATATAGTTTAGAGCAATTAAAACCCCTTGAAATCAAGAAGTTTTACCAATTAATTCATTTTAAAACAGCTAGTTTTGAATTGTACTATGTATTTGAGCTTTTGGGAATTTTGCTTGATAAGGTCAAACTATCTCCTACAGAACCAAATAATATTTTTTTTCTGAAGTTGACCTTAAAAGAGGAACTTTGGAAGCAAACAAGTCTGATCAGTTTTATTGAGAAGCTGATGCCATTTATTCAATTAAAATCTAAGAAGTCAAAAAAGCAAATTTTAAATTTTATTTCTTCCAAATTTAATCTCTCCAAAAAACTCATTGAACTTGAAAAAAATGTTAAGTTCTCAGATTCGGAAATAATCGAAGTCTTAAAATATTATCTTGAGTTTAAAACGTTTCCAAAACATTTAAAACTTTATGAAAAACAAATTCAATCCCAAATAAAACAATTTCTTCTTAAGCAAGACTATGTGATTATAGAGCTGCTTCGGGAATACAAATTCAAGCCATTACAATTAGAACGTCTTTTTATTTTTATTTCATTGGCATCTATTATAGATTCCTTTAATGAATTAATTTTAAATAAACAGAGATTATCCCTCTACCTTGGGCCAGTTCTTAAGGAGTTTATTAAATCATCAACCTTTAAAAAGAAATCTAAACTAAACCTTCTAATTAATCTTGCTACTAGCTTTGAGTTGAAAGTCACCAAATCGACAATCTCAAGCTTTTATAAAAACCTACATAAAGATAATATTAAAGGTTACAATGAATTTGTATCACTTTTAAAAGAAAAATTAAAAATAACGGATATAGAGGAATTATATCAACAGAATCAGTTAATAGAAGACTTTGAGTTTTCACAAAAAACTGAGGAGTTAAACAAAAATGAAATCCTAGATGGAATCGATATTTTGGATTATTATTTGGAAATCGGATCTGTTAATTATGAATATAAATCACTCAGTAAAAATGAATTATATAAAATCCTCTTAAATTCTATTAAAGAAGCACAGCTACTAATCAAAAAAATGGTTTTTGGTTGGTTAAAATCAAAAGTTAAACTAAAGCGTTTGATAGGAATTATACCCCAAAATAAACAATCGATTATAATTAACCTTATTCATACAGATTTGTCAAAAAGTGTTATACTTTTTTCAACTTCAATGGAAAAGGTTTTAAATAAATCAATTGAAGAAATCTTGTCAATAAAAACACGATTTGATTTAAACTTAAAAATCATCCAATTTTGGTTAAAGAAAAGTATATACATAGATTCTCCTTTACAAATAATTATGTATTTATTTGAAGAAGTTTTGGAAAAACAACAAATAACAAGTAATGAATTTTTTAAGGATTTTCGTGATTCAGATTTTGACTACGCTTTAGAGACAAGTAATTTTATTTTTAACTTAAAAAGGACCTACGATAATTATAAAAATCAACTTTCGGAAAGTAATATATTAGAAAATAAAGAGGATTCAGACCTTTTACAGGAAGATTCAGAGAGTATAGTGATCCAAAACGCAGGATTAATTATACTCTGGCCTTTTTTTTATAGATTATTTGATAAATGTAATCTGCTAATCGACAAAAAATTTAAAAATGATTCAGCTGTACAAAAAGGAGTTATTTTAATGCAATACTTGGTAACAGGATCACTAAAAATAAATGAAAATGAATTGGTGTTAAATAAGATTTTATGCGGAGTGGATCTACGAACACCAATTGATGTTAATCTTGAGATCCAAGATGTAGATTTGGAAATGTGTGATTCTCTTTTAAATGGAGTTTTGAAAAATTGGGAAAAACTTAATAACTCAAGTATTGCCGCATTAAGAGAAACTTTTTTGATGAGAGAAGGGATTCTAAAACCTAATGAACTTAATTATAATTTAGATATTATAAAAGAAACATTTGACATGTTACTGGAAACAATTCCATGGAATATTTCAATTATTCAAACAACATTCATGGAAAACAGGATTAATGTAGATTGGAAATAAAAAGTATAAGAATATGGATACCCTCAAGGAAAATAGTTTTACAATTCAAAATGAATTGAATTGGCTTTCTAATATGATTGACAATAGACTTGATTTTTTCTTTAGTAATCAAGAAAACATGTCTTTCGTTAATATTCCAAGTCCTGATTTAGATGATGATAAAAGTAATCTTTCAGCTTTCATTCAAAAGGACTTAAAAGATGAATTTGAACGCTTACTTGTTATTGGTGCTATGGCATCAAATTTATTTCCTGAAGTATATGATCGTTTTTTAATTAAAAATAAAACTTTAGATAAACCTTATACTGAATTTGGGGGACGTAAAAATTCGGATACAAATTATTTTGAACCTACTTTGAGGACAATAGTTTTTATAATGCATGGCTCATCTATTGAGCATAAAATTAAAATTAATAACTATTTTAATTTTGAACATATTTTTAAGCAGAGTAAGATTCTTAGTATAGAGCATTCCTCTGAGCCTAAGGATCTTTTAGATAAGTCTCTTAAATTAGGTGAAGAATTTTTATTGCATATAACTAGTGGCAATCCATTTAAGCCTTCATATACTTCAAGTTTTCCAGCAAGTCGCCTAGAAACTCCATTAGACTGGGAGGATCTTGTTTTAGAAGACAATTCATTAGATGAGATAAACATGATTGATACTTGGTTGAAGAATAAATCAAGTCTTGATGGAAATCAGTTAATGAGTAAAAAAATCAATAAGGGTTATAAGGCACTTTTTTATGGCCCACCTGGAACTGGAAAAACACTTTCAGCCTCTTTGATAGGCAAAAAAAATAATTTAGACGTATATAGGATTGACATTTCACAAGTTGTGTCTAAATATATTGGGGAGACTGAAAAAAATCTTGGAAATATTTTTGATGTTGCTGAAAATAAGAATTGGATTTTATTTTTTGATGAGGCAGAATCTTTATTTTCTAAGCGTACTTCAGTGAGTGATTCGAAAGATAAGTTTGCAAAT
The DNA here is from genome assembly GCA_002691385.1 of Flammeovirgaceae bacterium. Lineage (GTDB taxonomy): Bacteria > Bacteroidota > Bacteroidia > Cytophagales > Cyclobacteriaceae > UBA4465. The sequence continues at coordinate 3,218 of NZHT01000044.1, forward strand.
CAGGAAACGGCTTATCTATTGCAACGTGTTGAAAATTACGATGGGCTTATCCTCCTAGCAACAAACCTAAAGCCAAATATTGATCTAGCTTTCTCGAGAAGAATTCAGAGTATTATAAACTTTCCAATTCCCTCTGTTAAGCAAAGAGAAATCTTATGGAAAAAAGCACTAAATGGACTTTTAAAATTAGACAATAAAGAACTTAAAGAGATTGCAAAAAACTATGAAATTGCAGGTGGATCAATAAAAAATGTAATTCAATATGCATGGTTAAAATCCATGCATAAAAACACTAAAATTTCAATAAATGAAATTTTAATGGGAATTAGAAGGGAGTTAAATAAGGATGGGAAGTCTTTTGAGAAATAACATTAAAGATCCATTAATATTTTAAAATTAAAATGCCTTCCCCTTTGTATCGCATAAGGGATGAGCTTTCCACTGAGAGATCTTGTTATCCATTCGTTATAACTTTCACCTTCGTTTCTTAGATTTAGATCAAATTTTCCTGAGGCTGATCGAATACCTGGATGATAGTAAAGTTTATTTAAAATATTATTTAGGGAAAATGCGAATTTAATTGAAGGAAGTTTATTAAACCCAAAAATTAAATTACTATTCAAAACAAGGTATTCTGGAATAATATTGGATTGATTTAATCCCAGATTTAGGAATTGTGTGGTTGTTTCGCCAACTTGTTTTTCCCCAACATAATTAGCTCTTAAATTAAAACTAGATTGAAAAAAATCATTATTCAAAAAAGTAGTTAATCCAAAATTGAGTCTAAATTGAGCTAAATCCCCAACTCTTTTTTCTTGAACTTCTTCCTCTGAACTAAATTCTTGACTTATCACTTCAAGGGGACTTAAGTCACCCTCATAGGCATCTATAAATGTACTATTTAGATCAACTCTAATAAATTTATTCCTGTATTTAAAATTAAGCATAGCTCCCAATGCCACATAATCAGTTTCATTTACATTTTGATTAAATCCAAGATCAGTAACTCTTGAATAGATAGCATTTTTTACGTCATAGACAAAACTTGTAAAATTCCATTTAAATTTTTGATTTTCACTACTTCCAAGTACTGAAGCATCTAAATATTGTATTTCCTCTGGCTTAAGAGATGGATTTGGAATACGATTCCCACCAGTTGAGAATTTATTGTAAAGAGATACATTTTGAAAACCTTTGGAGTAATTTGTTTTGATAGTTAATTTATCTGAAGTCAATACGATTCCAAGACGGGGTTGAAAAATTTCATATCCCTCTGATGAACGAACTAACTGTCTATCATAACGCCCCCCAAAATTTAGATGAAGTTTGTTTTCAATGATTAATTTGCCCTGTAAAAAAGTTCCAAATTCACTTATTTTATAAAAATCATTTTTAGTTAGCATTGAGCCAGAGCCAGATTCACCTTCATTTTGAGCATAAGCATTTTTTATATCTTCAGCATATGAATTTTCACTGATAAAATCCGTATTATAATTTCTATAAAAAAGATAATCGCCTTGACTTGTTGTAATCCTTTTATCAGTTCCAAAAGTAATATTTAGATTATCAGAATTATAAAATACACGTGCTTCAGTTCTTCCTTGAAGAGTTTGATAATAATAAAATTGATTTCTCCATCCGTGCGGTATTGAATTCTCTGCGTTTTCTTCTTCTGAGAAAAGTATCAGGTCTCTGATATCAAGTCCTGATGAGGGATTCCCAAAAGGTCTGAAATTAACTTTATTAGTCTCTTGCCCTAATGATTGGTTTTTAATAGAACTTAGTACAGAAAAACTCATATTATCGTTAAAAGTATAATTATACTTTAAATACATGGTTGTATTTTTGGGAGCCCATACAGATCCATTTCTAGAGGGTGCCATATCCAAATCTTGCATATGATTTAGACCTTCAGAGCGCTTCCAAGTTCGGAAACCAATAGTAAGATCTTTAATTTCAAGTTTAGAGCCTAAAAAGAAGTTTTCTGTATGATTTGAATAACTCAAGTAATTCCCATTTACTTGACCTAAATAAGCACTTTTATCATATTCTTTGGCTTTATCTACACCAAATTTAGATAATATAATACTATTGCCTTCTACATTAAAAAATGGACTATTTGGATCCAAATTATTTAAACCTAGATAATTACTTAATGCATTACTTGATTCAAAATCTTGCCCTAAGTGATCATATTCAAATTGATCTAAGTCAGAGACAGAATAATTAAAAAATGGTAATTCGGACATATCATGTTCATCGGAACGAAAATAACGACCGGTAATTTGGAAATTTACTTGTTTATCTTTTCCGCTGTTCCCCAGAGTGAAATCAGCGTCATAAGTGTTATAGCTACCACCAGAAAAATTACTATTTATATAGAATGAGCTTCCTTTCTCAATTTTTTCATTCTCAAAATAATTACCTGCCTCTTCTTTTGATGAATAAGTAATAATATTAATTGTTCCTACAAATGCTCTAGGGCCATACATTGTTGATGATGGGCCATAAAGAATCTCAACAGCTTTAATGTTGCTAAGAGGATATTGACGAGATATATAAGCGATATTTGAATATAAATCATTTTCTTCAATGCCATCGATCATAAAAAGGGTTTTTTCGGTCGTTTCTTGCCGATATCCCAACTGATAAATACTAGCAAAATTCAAACTGTATGTTTTGCTTATTTCAAATCCAGCAACATCCGAAAGAAGATCAATCAAGTCTGAATAACCACGGGCTATAATATCTTTAGCTTCAATTATTTCTACTACCGCTGGTGCTGTTTCAAGATCTTCAGGACGCTTTGACACAGAAGATACGGTAACCCTCAAGATTTCTTTTTTGGTGTTGTAAAGTAATTTTTCGAAAATAATGTTTTGATTTTCAGGACTATAATTTGCATTTGATGAAACAATATCATTTAAGTATTCAGATGCTAATGAGATGGAGTCTTCAGCAATTGCGGTAAGTGCAAGTAGTTCCCGCATTCGATTTGTATCTCTTAAGGAGCGTTTAGCGCCACTTCTTAAACAACATTTTAGATTGTTTTTAAGTGAAGGGAATTTACCAATAACATAGAGCTCTCTTTGATTAGTGATTTTACAATCACAATCGCTAGTTTGAGCCTCAATTTTAGAAATAAACATAAGTATTAGAGAAAACCAAAAGATGTTTTTATAAAAAAGTTTACCCATTATGAATACTTATAAAAAATAAATTTAAGTGAAAGATAAGGAAACATCAAATCATCTAAAGTGAAATTATAATAAATGTTTAACTATGTAGGAGAGTTTTTAATTTGTTTAATTCAAAGTCTGGATTATTATAAAAATTGGACATCCATAATCTATAATATTTATGATTTGACTTTTGAGCAATTTTGCATCTGTCAATATCAAAGATATAATCTTCATAGCCTCTATGCATTACTTTTCCATTTATATCAATTAATAGTGTTTCACCTGATTTTTTTTTCAACGCAATTTCAAATTCATAACCACCAATTTTAAAATAATTTTGGAAACTAATCTTTTGGTCTAATTTAATTGAAAGCTTTTCAATAAGATATTTTGTAAATGAACTTAAAGCGTAGAGACTAAATTTACTTTTGAGTCTATTACTATATTGTTTTTGACTTATAACATTTAAAACTTTAGAAATATCGTTTTCATTATTGTCATTTAAAGCATTTACATAATTTAAATAAGCATATAAAATACTTTTTCCTCTATTACCATTCTTTTTAATTAGTGATTCATATCCTGAATAAACATTTTTTGGAATAGATGAAAAAACAACTATCTTATCAATTGCTCTGGTGACAATTACATTTAGTAATTTATGACCTCTTTTTTTTGTATTTATAGGTCCGAGTCGTTCCTTAAAAACACCATCCTCGTTTAGTCCATATGTTGTGCCTATTATAATTATATTACGTTCTTCGCCTTGAATATTTTCTATATTTTTCACAAAAAACCCATTAGCCTGTAGTTGTTGAAGTTTTTTGTAAAATTTCAAGCTCACTTTAGATTGAATCTCTAATTGATTCAAAACCTCCTCCCTTTGTTTGAGACTGAAAGTAGCAATACCAACAGATTGATCAGGTGATATTTTATCTTTTATATATTTTACAATAGTAGTTGCTTCCTTTTTGTTTAAACGATTAATAAATTTTCCATTTAGAGGATAAAACTCAATTGCTTTATAGTTCTCGATTGGGGGTTTTGGGATCAATCGAGATTTGTAAAATGCAGCATTAGAAAAATTAATTAAATCAGGATGTTTTGAACGATAATGAATATCTAAATAGTGCGAATTGAAATCCATCTCAATACAAAAATCTAGGAGTGATTTTGTATTTACATTATATTTATTTTTGGAGTTAAATTCTTTGTTAGTTATAGTTTCTGTGAAATAGTCCATAGGAGGAAGTTGATGAAGATCACCAGCTATAATAGATTTTTTACCTCTTAGCATAGAGGTAAATGTATCTTCTATTTTAAGTTGACTCGACTCGTCAAAAATAACATAATCAAAATAGCCCTTTTCCATTGGAAAGAGACTAGAGCAACTACTAGGATTTGTCATGCATACTGGGAAAAATGATTTAAAAACACCTGTTTTATGACTTGATATATGAGTGAGTGAGTGTTTTAATCTTTGCGGAGTGCTTTTTTTTGCAAAAAATTGTTCTATTGATATGTCAGTAACTATTTTTTTAAATTTTTGAATTCCTTCTA
>NZHT01000045.1 GCA_002691385.1 Flammeovirgaceae bacterium
GTATCATATTGACCTCTAAGCCCCTTTGAAACATAGGTATTTTCATTTTTGACACGAAAGACAAAATTTGAGCGGCCTTGAATCATACCCTGGTTAATCAGTTTTTTGGCATATTCATCGACTTTAATAAGGCCTCTATCATATAAAAATTTTGTCCAAAATCGGGAATAGAGTAAATGCCCTGTAGCGTGTTCTGGTCCTCCAACATATAGGTCGACTGATTCCCAATAATCCAACGCTTCGGTTGAAGCGAAGGCTTCATCATTGTTAGGATCCATATATCGGAAAAAATACCAACTTGATCCTGCCCATCCTGGCATCGTAGTTAATTCATAGGGATTTTTGTTTTTATCACTCCAATCTTTGGCTCTACCCAAAGGAGGGGCTCCATTTGCTGTTGGTAGGTACTTGTCAACTTCAGGGAGAATCAATGGCAGCTCATTTTCTTCTAAAAGCTTTGGACACTTATTTTTATATTTTACCGGTATAGGTTCTCCCCAGTAACGTTGTCGGCCAAAGACAGCATCTCTTATCCTATAATTAACCTTAGAAATCCCCATGGATATTTGCTCCAGGACTTCAATACCTTTAGTCATAGCATCCTTAGGCTTTAAACCATTTAGAAAATCAGAATTTATCATTTTCCCATCTATAGTAGGATCTGCCTCAGTTTCTGTAATTTTTTGATTATCAATGATCTGAGTGATTGGCAATTTATATTTTTTAGCAAAATCAAAGTCTCTTTGATCACCACTAGGTACCGCCATAACTGCACCCGTTCCATATCCGGACAATACATAATCAGAGATCCATACTGGAATTTTTTGGCCAGAGAATGGATGAAACACATAGCTACCTGTAAATACGCCAGACACTTGTTTTACATTGCTGATGCGATCTCTTTCAGACTTTGCCTTCGTCGCTTCAATATAGGTTTTGACTGTTTGAGCTTGATCAGGGGTTGTTAATTTTAATGTAAGATCACTTTCAGGTGCTATGACTATGAAAGTAACTCCAAAAATAGTATCTACTCTAGTAGTAAAAACCTTCACAAAATCTTCACTATTTTCAAACTTAAAATTGATTTCAGCACCTATGGATTTCCCAATCCAATTTCGCTGCATATCTTTGATGGCTTCAGGCCATTCAATTTTGTTCAAATCAGTCAATAATCGATCTGCATAGGCCGTTATACGCATATTCCATTGTGGCATATTCTTTTTGACGACTGGATGACCTCCTCGTTCTGAAAATCCTTCTTTAACTTCATCATTTGAAAGTACCGTACCTAATTCAGCGCACCAATTGACAGTAGTTTCGGCTAAGTAAGTAAGTCTATATTTTGTCAATATAGATTCTTTTTCTTCGATTGAAAAATGGGTCCAATCTTTCGCAGAAAAGCGTTCAACTTTTTGATCCCCGACCACGTGGCTTCCAACATTGCCATGCTCTTTGAATTGGGCAATTAAAGTATCAATGGATTCCGCTTGGTCATTCTCTATATTGTACCAACTGTTATACAAAAGTTTAAATATCCATTGAGTCCATCGATAAAAAGAAGGATCACTTGTTCTGAGTTCTCTTGACCAATCATAAGAGAACCCCAAACTTTTGAGTTGTTCTTTGTATTTGTTGATGTTGTGATGAGTAGTAACGGCGGGGTGTTGACCAGTTTGAATGGCATATTGCTCCGCAGGAAGTCCAAATGAATCAAAGCCCATGGGATGTAAAACATTAAATCCTTTAAGTCTTTTATACCTTGAAACGATGTCAGTAGCGATGTAACCTAGTGGATGCCCTACATGCAAACCTGCTCCAGAAGGATAAGGGAACATATCTAAACAATAATATTTAGGTTTATCAGCATCAATATCTACTTTGAAAATGGAATTTTCATTCCAATATTTTTGCCATTTTTGTTCTACCTCTTTAAAATTGTAATCAGCCATTTTAATAGTGCATCTTTTTAAAAAGAGCAAATGTATTTAAAGCAATAATAAAATGTTTTAATATTGTCCAAATACACGAAATATATTATTCATTTTGAAATAAAAGGACAAAATATTAAATAGATAAATAAACCTGCTCAATTGTTCCTTTAATTTTCATAAGAAATGTTATTTTCGTATTTATGAGAAAATAATTGATTTAATGAAACAATACCATGATTTGATGCACCGTATTTTAAACGAAGGGGTGAGCAAAGAGGATAGAACTGGAACGGGCACCAAAAGTGTTTTTGGTCATCAAATGAGATTCGATCTTTCTCAGGGATTCCCTCTATTGACAACAAAAAAAGTCCATACTAAATCAATTATTCATGAGTTATTATGGTTTCTTATGGGTGATCAAAATATTGGATATCTTAAAGAAAATGGGGTTTCCATTTGGGATGAATGGGCCAATGCGCAAGGTGATTTAGGTCCAGTATATGGTGTTCAATGGCGAAGTTGGCATAGAGCGGATGGATCCACTATTGACCAAATAAGTAATGTGGTTGATCAAATTAAAATAAATCCAGACTCCAGAAGACTGATCGTAAGCGCATGGAATGTTGCAGAAGTTGAATATATGGCGTTACCACCTTGCCATATGATGTTTCAGTTTTATGTAGCTCAAGGGAAATTATCTTGTCAGCTTTATCAAAGAAGTGCTGATGTCTTTTTGGGAGTGCCTTTCAATATTGCCTCATATGCGCTACTTACAATTATGATTGCCAAGGTTACTCAATTGGAACTGGGAGAATTCATACATACATTGGGTGATGCACATATTTACAATAACCATTTTAAACAGGCAAAATTACAATTATCAAGATCTTTCAGAAAGCTGCCAGAGATTAGATTGAATCCGTTGGTTGATGATTTGTTTAATTTTAAATATGAAGATATAGAGATCCTCAATTATGATCCACATCCTCATATTAAAGCGAACGTAGCGGTTTAATATTATTTTTTTTTAAATTCGTACTTTAATTTTTTTTTTTAAGGTATATATAATACAAAATTCTAAATTTTCTTCCTAGAACTGCTTCGGAAGCCAATTATTCTGCTCAAATGAAATAGAAAGATGAAAAACTTGACATGCCTAATACTCTCAGATGGTTAATTTTAAAAGTATTAATTTTTTTTTAATGATTGGTAAAATGCGGCATATTTATATTTTTTTGTTTCCTTTTTTGACACTTCCTCTAGGCCATTTTTGTATTGCCCAAGGAGAATCTCGTCAGCTCAATCTTCAAGAATGCATTGATATTGCGTTAGAAAATAATTTGATGGTAAAAAGGAGTACCTTAAATGCAGAACTTTCAAAGGTTTCGGTGCAAGAATCACAAGCAAGTCGATTACCCAGTTTAAACTTAGGAGCAAATTATGGAAATAATTGGGGACGATCCATTGATCCTACGACCAATTCTTTTATTGCCCAGCAGATTACCACTTCGGGCTTATCAGGGAATTCAAGCTTAAACTTATTTGCAGGTGGACAAATTCATTTTTCTATCAAACAATCCCAGCTTAACCTATCCGCTGCTCAATACGATTTGGCAAGTACCAAAGACAATATTGCTATGAATATTGCCAATTTCTATTTGAATGTCATCTTTAATCAAGAATTATTGGAAAATGCCCTTCTTCAGCTGACTTCGACTCAACAACAATTGAGCCGCACAAAGCGCTTGGTGACAGTGGGCTCTTTACCTAGAACCTCTGAATTAGCATTGGTCAGTCAATTGGCTGGGGATCAAGTAACCTTAATCAATGCACAAAATAGTCTGGCATTAGCTATCTTAAATTTAAAACAAGCCATGCTAATACCGGCATCGGATAAAATTGAAATAGTAATTCCAGATATTGATGTAGAGCAATTAATTGCTGAAAATCAAACTATCCAAGAAATTTATGATTTTGCAGTAGGGGTGAGACCTGAAATTAAAAGTGCTTATATGCGTGTGGAGTCTGCAAACGTCGGTTTAAAATTATCAAAAGGTGCCTATTATCCTTCCCTAAGATTGAATGCTAACTTATTTACTAACTATTCTGATTTTGCTGATCGAGAGAGAATTTTATATGATAATACGGCTCCTGTGATCCAAGAAGTTCCGATCGGTTTTTACATAGATGATAGCATGTTAGAAGTTCCTGTATATTCAAGAGTTACATCTGGAACCATAATTGGTACGGAATCTTTTAATCGTCCGAGACAGTGGAGAGAAAATTTTAGTCAGGCATTAAGCTTTAATCTATCCGTACCTATCTTTAATAATCTTCGAACCAACTCCAATATTCAAAGGGCAAAAATACAGCTGCAACAGGCTGAAATTTCAGTAAAAGAACAAACGAATCAACTTCGCCAAGCAATTGAAACAGCATTTAATGATACCCAAGCCAGTCAAAAAAGTTTCCTTGCTTCCAAAAAGCAAGTAGAAGCATTAGAAGAAACCCTTAGAATTATTGAAAGTCAATATAATTTGGGGGGAGCCAATTTTACAGAATATCAAATTGCAAGTAATAATCTTTTTGTGGCAAAATCAGATTTAGCTCGCTCTAAATTCAATTATGTTTTCAAACAAAAAATATTAGATTTCTATCAAAATCGACCCTTAACTTTCTAGCATGAAAATTCCTAATCAAAAAAAGTCAAATAATAGACTGATTCTTATTTTGTCCGTCCTCGTAGGCTTGTTACTGTTATTTGCCATTATTGGAAAATCATTGGGTTGGGTGGGCAAGCAAAAGATGTTTGAAGTAGATATGGCTAAAGTATCTTTTGAAACCATTGTTGAAAAAGTAAGTGCTTCAGGAATGGTGCGTCCGGTGATAGAAGTAAAAATAAGTCCTGAAGTAGCTGGTGAGATTATTGAGCTCCAGATTAAAGAAGGCGACTCTGTGAAAACAGGAGATTTATTACTCAAGATTAGACCAGATAATTTCATATCATCTCTAAATCGTTCTAAAGCCAACTTAAATCAACAAAAAGCCAATTTAGCTGCTTCTAAGGCTAATTTAGCTAGGTCAGAAGCGGGGTTTTATAGGTCTCAATTAGAATTTAATAGACAATCGCTTTTGCATAAAGAAGAAATGATTTCGGATGCAGAATATGAGTTAGCAGAAGCTAATTATAAAATAGCGACTCAAGATTTAGAATCAGCTAAGCAAATGGTTGAGGCTGGAGTTCATATTGTTAAAAGTTCACAAGCAACGGTAGATGAAGCAAAAGAGAATCTTATGTTAACCAATATTCAGGCACCAATGACGGGTATTGTTTCTAAGTTAGATGTAGAAAAAGGGGAGACAGTTGTAGGAACAATTCAAATGCAGGGTACGGAGATGTTAAGAATTGCGGATTTAACTAATATGGAGGTAAGGGTAGATGTGAATGAAAATGATATTATTAAAATATCAATAGGTGATACTGCCTTGATAGATGTTGATTCTTATTCTTACTTAAAAAAAGAATTTAAGGGAGTCGTAACTCAGATAGCTAATTCAGCTAATAATAAAGTTTCTTCGGATGCCGTGACAGAGTTTGAAGTAAGAATTCATATATTGAATGACTCATATCAAGATTTACTTGAGGAAATGAATATTATTTATCCTTTTAGACCTGGAATGACTGCGAGTGTAGAAATCATCACTATGATCAAGGATAATATTTTAACTGTCCCTTTATCTGCTGTAACGACGCGTAAAGAAACAAAGAAAGGATCTGTTGAGTCGCAAGACGAAGCGGAAGAGGCTTCCGATGATAAGAGTTCTCAAGATCAGGAAGAGAATATTGAATCTGAAAGTGAAGTCCTTGAAGAAATAGTTTTTGTTCATCTAGAAGGAAAAGTTAAAAAAGTCAAAGTTCAGACGGGTATCAGTGATTTTGAAAATATTGAAATAATTTCAGGGTTATCTGCTGATGATGAAATCGTTACGGGTCCTTTTTTGTTGGTCTCTAAACGCTTAAAAGACAAAAGCGCAGTAGTGCTTAGAGAGAAAAATCTTAAAGATCAAAATGAAGATGAAGAGAATGCTAATGATTAAATGGTACAATGTGAAATTTGTCTTTGAGAACTTTGAAAAGTTCTTGAATAGGCAATCCAACTACGTTATAATAGCAACCTTTGATACTCGTAACTCCGATCATCCCTATCCATTCTTGAATCCCATAGCCCCCCGCTTTGTCAAATGGTTTAAAGGTATCAATATAAAAATGAATTTCCTTTGAAGACAACATTTTAAAGGAGACATCAGTGGTTGAAGAAAAAGAAATAATTCGAGTTGGATTTGAAATACAAACACCCGTAACCACTTGGTGAGTCTGACCTGATAACCTTTCGAGCATGCTTTTGGCCTCATTAAAATTATTTGGTTTTCCCAAAATTTCGTCTCCAAAGAGCACGGTAGTATCAGCAGTAATGATGGTTCCCTTGTTAAAAACCCTTTGGTGACATTTATTTTTTTGGACTGCGAGAAACTCAGCAACCTCATTTTTAACCATATTGACTGGGAAAGATTCCTCCACTTCAACCGATTTTACTTCAAATTTGTAGTTTGCATCTTTGAGTATTTGTTTTCTTCTTGGTGAATGGGAGCTTAAGATTAAATGATCAGCCATAATACATGAATAAAAGGTTGAAACTAAAGTTATAATAGGTTATTTTCTGAATCAATTTCTCCAAGATGAGACATTCTTACTAATCGCTTTCTCTGCTCACCTCTTGCTTCCCCGAATGATTTTTACTGCTATTTTACCCCGATTGGTAATCAGTATTTTGGTAATATTTTTAATCATTGTTCATTTATTTTATTCAAGGATAATAGTTATCGCTAAAATATATCAAACTGTGATTTGTACAGAGACAATTTGTATTAACTTTGCGCATTATATTTATATGGTATAAGATAATATGGATTTATTTGAAAAACTATTAAAAGATAGGGGTCATTTAGGTAGCCATTCTCATGTGGATGATAATTATTATATGTTTCCCAAATTAGAAGGGGAAATAGCACCTAGGATGATGTTTAAGGGTAAAGAGATGCTTACCTGGAGTCTGAATAATTATTTGGGTTTAGCCAACCATCCTGAAGTAAGAAAAGCAGATATGCAGGCTGCTGCAGATTGGGGTTTAGGATATCCTATGGGGGCTCGCATGATGACAGGAAATTCAGATTATCACGAGCAGCTCGAACAGGAGTTGGCCACATTTGTTGGAAAGGAGACAGGCATGTTGCTAAATTTCGGTTATCAAGGTATTATGTCTGTGATAGATGCTCTTGTTGATCGAAAAGATGTTATTGTTTATGATGCAGAATCACATGCTTGTATCATTGATGGTTTAAGACTCCATATGGGTAAAAGATTTGTCTATCCTCATAATGACATAGACAATCTTAAAATACAATTAGGGCGTGCTGAAAAGCTCACTAAAGATTCTGGTGGTGGAATTCTCGTTATTACAGAAGGTGTTTTTGGGATGTCAGGTAATATGGGAGATTTGAAGTCAATTGTAAATTTGAAGGAAAATTTTAATTTCCGATTACTTGTCGATGATGCTCATGGTTTTGGAACTATGGGAGCGACAGGTGCCGGAGCTGGTGAAGAGCAAAACGCACAGGGAGGGGTTGATATTTATTTTTCAACATTTGCTAAATCAATGGCTAGTATAGGAGCATTTATTGCTGGAGATTTTAATATTATCGATCATTTAAAGTACAATATTAGATCTCAAATTTTTGCTAAAACATTGCCTATGCCTTTGGTTATTGGAAACCTCAAAAGACTTGAGTTGCTAAGATCTAATCCAGACTTGAGAAACCAGCTTTGGATTATTGTTAATGCCATACAGAATGGTTTAAGAGAAAAAGGGTTTGATATTGGAACCACTCAATCAGCGGTGACTCCTGTGCTTTTAAATGGAACTACCTATGAAGCCATGAATATGGTGAGAGACTTGAGAAATGAATACAATATATTTTGTTCTGTTATTGCTTACCCTGTAGTCCCCAAAGGAGTTATTATGCTTAGGATTATACCCACAGCGGCTCATACTTTAGAAGATGTTGCGCAAACTATATTAGCTTTTGAAAAGGTAAAAATAAAGTTGGATGCTGGTTTTTATGCGGATCAAGGTGAAAAGGCAGCTATTTTAGCTAAAAAGGCAGGATTATAATAAAAAAATTAGTTTTTCTTGTTTTATTTTTTTTATTTAGTAATATAGTAATACATTTTAAACTGTTAAATCAAATATAACAATGAAAAGATTCAATCAACTTAAAGAACTAGTAGATGCCCTAGAAGGGGATTTTGAAAAGTTTTACGATAAAGGAAATAACGCTGCTGGTACTCGAGTTAGAAAAGGGATGCAGGAGATGAAAAATGTGGCCCAAGAAATTAGAATTGAGGTACAGGCTAAAAAGAACTCATAGGACTTATATACTTTGTAGTATATAAAAGGATCAGTTTACTCTGATCCTTTTTTTATGCTTAGTAAAAAGGAATGAAATGAATTAAAATGTATTTCAACATAATTAAATTAATTGATTGATTTATCTGTGAAAAAATTTAGATTAAATACTCTCATATTATTTTTGTTTTTACTTTTTTCTAATTGCACCAGCAACTCTACAGAGGGGGAAAAACATATATTTTATGTCAATCAAAAGTTATTGTCTGAGGAGAGTTATACCTCTAGTAATTTTACATTTAATACACCGAAAGGTTGGGTTTTAGTGAATCCAAAAGATTCTATTAATTTAGTTTTTTTATCTCCAATAGATTCAAGTATGATGTTAGTAAATATCACTAATAAATTTGATCCTATGGGTTTTTCTAAACCTCAATATGCGGAGTTCACAAACAACGGAATAAACTTTCAACAAAATGTTTATCAAAACTCTATTGCCGTTGTTTTTGATATAAAAATTAAGAAAAATAATGATTCTCTTAGTTTATATTACGCAGTTCCAAGAATACGAATGAACGAAAATATGACTAATATTGAGTCATCTATGGGGTCACTCCGTTTTGATTAGATAGAATTTTATTTTTTTCTAAATTTCAATATCTTTATATTTGAATAATAAACTTTAATTAAAATATAACAATCATGAAGAAAATTATATCAACTGTTTCAATCTTGTTTATTATGACTTTTACTATGTCTTCTTGCTGGGGTATAAAGCATACTGTAGGTGAGGGTGCTAGAGGCAGTAATGAGGTCGTTCAGCGTCAATGGTATGTTTTATTTGGATTAGTTCCGTTGAATGATGTCAATACAAATTCAATGGCAAATGGTGCTGAAAATTATACAATTGAATATAAGCAGACTTTTGTGGATTGGATTATTGGAGGATTTACTGGTACAATATCTATTTTTCCTAGAACTGTAAAAGTTACTAAATAAATATAGTTTGAAATAGCAAAAAAGGATTAGTTTACGCTAATCCTTTTTTTATGAACTTATTTTCTAAATCAATTGATCCCTCCGTCAATGGGGAGCGTACCGTTTTTCGACAGAGCCCAATGGTTTTAAGTGCAGTTTTAATTGAGGTTGGATTTCCTTCTAAATTCATCAGTTCAAAGTATGAGTTAAGCTCCTTCTCAATTTTTAATGCCTCATCACAATTATCATCCAGATAAGATTGTACCATGTTTCCAAATGCCTTAGGCTTGTAATTGGCCAAAACAGAAATAGATCCGTTTCCTCCAATTTTTAAGGTGGCTAAAGTATCCGCATCATTTCCGGATATTAACAAGAAATCCTTAGGTCTTGAATTTAAAATGCGCTCACATTGTTTTATGTTTCCGGAAGCTTCTTTTATGCCCATTATATTGGAGTGCTCCGATAAGATAAGTGTTGATTTGGACTCAAGGTTAACCCCTGTACGAGAAGGTACATTATAAAGTATGATAGGATGATCAGAGGCATCTGCTATCTGCCTATAATGAGAGATTAGGCCTGCTTGACTAGGTCGGTTGTAATAAGGAGTAACAGATAGAATCCCATTTATATCATATTTATTTATAAGATTAATTTCTTTTAGTAATCTGGCTGTATCGTTGCCCCCCAAACCAAGTAAAATAGGTTTACCTGACGAATTTTTAATCATGAATTTAAGAATTTCAATTTTTTCACTCCAGCTCAAAGTTGCACTTTCACCCGTAGTACCCAAAATGGTGAGATAATTTATTTGTGGAAGATCTACAAATTTAATGATACGCTTGAGGGAATTGTAATCAATTTTTTTATCTGATAAGAATGGTGTGACAAGGGCTACACCAGTACCTACAAATAGTTTATTCATAAGAGCCTTCAATTAATTTTATATAGCGCAAAAAAACTTCTTGCTCATTTTCAAGTAAAGGTGCAATTTGTAAGGTTAATAATTCATTTTGCGGTATAGACTTATAGCCAATATAGCAATTGGCTTCGCATTGAATGGCTAAATGGTTGATTAGATAGTTATTACTTCGGTCTATCAAAATGACATAATCAGGTTTTTTGTTAAGAAATTCTCGAATCCATGGAGTTTTCGATTTTCCAAAAAATGAGAAATCTTTTTTTGAAACTACTTTTGTATCTTCATTAGACCGACTTGATAAGGAGACACCAATGGATTCAACCTTTTTACCTAATTTTTGGAAAGAATAAGTTAGCGCTTCTAGATCACATGTCTTTTTTTCATCTAAATTATTAATGATAACAATATTTTTTATATCCTTAAAACCTTCAACTTGAATCCTATTTTTTTTTATTTTCAGCCTAAATAGCCATTTAAAAATTAATTTTTGGAGCATAATTATGCAATTAAGTTTAAGAATTCCGTTTCTGTTAATATGGGTACTCCCAAATCCAATGCTTTTTCTCTTTTAGCAGGACCCATGTTGTCACCTGCGATTAGATAATCAGTATTAGATGATATACTACTGGTTATTTTACCTTTATGATGTTTAATCATATTTTTAATAGATGCTCTATTATATTTTAAAAATACACCTGAAACGACTAATGTTAATCCTGAAAGTTTGTTGTCATTACTTTCATTTGATGATTTTTCGAGAGCTAATTTCATCCCTGAGACTTTTAAACGATCTATCATTTGAAGATTAGCTTCTTGTGAGAAAAACTCTTTCACACTTTTAGCAATTCTTTCTCCAATTTCATCAACGGCTATAAGCTGTTCAAATGATGCCTTTTTAATGTTATCAAGACTATAAAAATGTTGAGCTAGTTTTTCTGACACTGTTTTGCCAACATACCTGATGCCTAAGCCAAAAATAATTAATTCAAGACTAACTTCTTTAGATTTTTCAATAGCATAAATGATATTTTCGGCAGATTTTTTTTGTAGTGACCTTGCTTTTTCCTCTTCTGTAGATTTAAATATTAGGCCATTTAACTGATTAAATGTGAGATAGTAAAGGTCAGATACATCTTTTACTAACTTTTTTTGAATAAGTCCTTGGACGGTTTTAGTTCCTAAAGAGTCAATATTTAGTGCATTTCTAGAAACAAAGTGTGTGATTCGACCCAGAATCTGTGGTGAACACCCTCTTTCATTGGGGCAATAGTGATTGGCTTCTCCATCTATTCTAACTAGTGTGGTATTACATTCCGTACATTCATCTATAAACTTAATGGGGAGGGCATTGGACCTTCTTTCTTTTATATTTATGTGTGTTACTTTAGGTATGATGTCTCCTCCCTTCTCAATAGCCAATAAATCATTTTCATGTAACCCTAACCTAGCTATTTCATTGGCATTGTGAAGGCTTGCTCTTTTCACAATCGTACCAGCCAAAGAAATAGGCTCAAGATTGGCTACAGGGGTTATGGCACCTGTTCTTCCCACTTGATAAGTAACACTCTTTAAACGAGTTTGAACACTTTCGGATTCAAATTTAAAGGCAATGGCCCACCTTGGAAATTTTGAGGTAAAGCCTAGCTTATCTTGGCTTCTTAGATCATTTACTTTAATAACGACACCATCGATCTCTAAAGGCAAATTAGATCTATTTTTAGACCATTTTTTGATATAATCCATTACCTCATCAATATCATTACATTTAATGTAGGTATTTGAAATGTTAAATCCCCAATTTTCCATCAAATTTAAAGACTCATAATGAGAATTACTTATGTTTGAAGTGGAGAGTAAGCCATATATGTAACAGTCCATGTTCCTTTGAGCCACTATCGCTGAATCTTGCATCTTCATAGTTCCTGAGGCAGCATTTCTTGGATTTGCAAAGAGAGGTTCATTGTTTTTTTTTCTCTTTTTATTGATCTCTTGAAATGATTTTAATGGTAGGAAAATTTCCCCTCTTACTTCAATTTTTTTTGGCCAATTTTCACCAAAAAGTGATAGAGGTATAGATTTAATTGTCTTTACATTAGGAGTTATATCATCACCTTTAATACCATCGCCTCGAGTTACTGCTCTTATTAATTTCCCTTCTTCATAAGTGATACTGATTGCCAAACCATCAAACTTGAGTTCGCATACATATTCAAAATCATTTGAATCTAATAATTTTTTGATCCGTTCATCAAAATCTATTAATTCTTGTTTGGAATAGGTATTTGATAATGAAAGCATTGGAAACTGATGAGCAATAGTTTCAAATTTTTTACTTACAAATCCTCCAACTCGTAAGGTAGGTGAATCCTGTTGAACGAAAGATGGATAATCATGTTCTAATTTCTCTAATATTTTTAATTTATAATCAAATTCTTGATCTGAAATTATATTTACATCTTTCTTATAGTATTGATAATTAAAATAATTTAACTCCTCGGTGAGTTTGATTATTTTTTCTAACATAGGATTCATCTCTTAAAACAAATTCAGTAATTTGAAAGTGTAATTTATCTAATCTTTTACGGTTATTAAAAATAAAAATATGAGTTTGTTAATTTAGAATAGTTAAATATTTTTAAGCACATGTCGTATTTCAATAAATAACCAAGCGTAGATTTGTGTAATGAAAAGATTCATTGGAATTACTAAACAAGTCAGAATCATTTTTGAAAAAATAAAAAATCATTGAATTTAAAAAATCGGATAAAAGACATTGATATATTCCAGACCATTCGAGATTTGGCAGAAATACATAATATTGAAACTTATGTGATTGGTGGTTATGTTCGAGATTTAATCATTGAACGAAACAGTAATCAAGATATTGATATTGTTTGCTTAGGTAGTGGAATACATTTGGCTCAATTGCTAAAAAATTACCTTGGGGAGAGATCATCTTTGACTGTTTATAAACAATTTGGTACCGCATGCGTGAAATATCGAAAATTAGAAATAGAATTCGTTGGAGCAAGAAAAGAATCTTATAGATTGGAATCTCGAAAGCCTATTGTAGAAGAAGGCACTTTGGAGGAAGATCAAAATCGACGTGATTTTACAATCAATACTTTAGCCATAAGCCTGAACAAAAAAGATTTTGGAGAAATTATAGATCCTTTTGGTGGAATAACTGATGTTGATAGTAAAAGTATAAAAACTCCATTAAATCCAGAAGAAACCTTCTCGGATGATCCTTTGAGAATGCTTCGAGCCGTTCGGTTTGCGTCACAATTATATTTTGACATTGAACCAAATACTTTTTTTGCCATTCAAAAAATGACTTCAAGAATAAGCATCATCCCTCAAGAGCGTATAACCACTGAATTGAACAAAATTATTTTATCTGAAAAGCCTTCTTACGGCTTTAATTTATTGTTTCAATCGGGCCTATTAAAAATTATTTTTCCAGAATTGCAAAAATTACATGGTGTTCAAATCAAAGAGGGGAAATCACACAAAGATAATTTTTTTCATACTTTGCAAGTATTGGATAATATCTCAAAGGTTACTGATGATTTATGGTTGAGGTGGGCGGCTATTTTACATGATATTGCTAAACCCGCAACACAACGATTCAATAAAAAGATAGGATGGACCTTTCATGGACATGAAGATAAAGGTGCTAAATGGGTTCCTGGTATTTTTAAAAAAATGAAACTCCCTTTAAACGAGCATATGAAATTGGTTCAAAAATTGGTTCGTCTCCATCTTAGACCAATTGCATTGATAAGTAAAAATGTAACTGATGCTGCAATCCGACGGTTGATGTATGACGCGGGTGATGATATAGACGACTTGCTCATGTTATGTAAAGCTGATATTACCTCTAAAAATAGTGACAGAGTACAACAATATTTAATGAATTTTAAAAATGTGGAGGAAAAAATTAAAAAAGTAGAATCAAAAGACTCCCTTCGGAATTTTAAGAATCCCATCTCAGGAAAAGAAATAATGAAAATATTTGATTTGGAGCCTTCTAGAATAATTGGGGAGTTGAAAGAGATGGTTAAAGAAGCCATTATTGAAAATAAAATACCAAACCAATATGATGCTGCTTTAGAATACATAAAAAAGAAAGGTAAAAGTCAGGGACTAGTTTTTAAACAGAAGTAATTCTTATCTTTACCTGAAATATAAGTTTTGAGAATGAAAAAAATCATTATTGCGATATTAATCTTTGGTTCTTTACCTTCGTTAACATATGCGCAAGACAATATTGAGAGAGACACGCTCATACCTATGGAGTTCGAAAGGCAAGTATTCATTTATGGGAAGGCCAAAAAATACAATGATAGGATGATGCAATTATCAACACTCTATAATTTATTAGCCTATAATCCTAATAACAGTGCCATCCTAGATTCAATCGCCCTTGTATATTTTGAAGTTCAACAGTATGTTTCTGCCGCATTAGTAAGCGTAGATGCTGTTTCTTTAAATCCGAGAGATGAGCTAGCAGCTGAAATAGCTGCTTTAAGTTTTGAGCAAATCGGGGCTTCTGAAAGAGCATTGAAATATTATGAAACTCTCTATTTGCTTAGAAATGATATCATGATTCTTTATCAAGTATCATTTCTGCAGTATAGATTAAAGAGATTAAATGAGGCTTTTACCAATGTAGATATTATTATAGCAGATGCTATATCCAAAGAAGTTCAAATTCTATTTCCTAAAGATGATGAGTCTGAGCAAAAGGTCCCTTTAAAAACGGCAGCTAAACGCCTAAAAGCTATGATTTTTGAGACTCAAGGAAATATAGTTGAAGCAAAAAAAATCTATGAAGATATATTATTAATTTCACCAGATTTTGATCTTGTGAAAAAACAACTCGAAGATTTAAATTAGGATGTATCCAATTTAATTTAGTGATGAATGAGTATCTATTTTTTTAGAGATAATCGGGTGTAATAATTATGATTTTGTCAAAAATTATTATTTTATGGACCTTAATCTTCTTAAATATTTTTCAAGTTGATCCAGAGTACTCAACTGAGTATATTGGTGTATTTAGAGGTAATTCCTTGTTTATACAAAATCCTTATCGAAATCTGTCAACAGGTTATTGCATTACTAAAATCGATTTAAATGGTAATAAACTTAATTTAAACTATCAAGTAAGTGCCTTAATTCTTGATTTTAATCAAATAGATTTATTTTCACCAGTTTCGATTAAAATTTACCGTAAAGACTCTCTATGTAAGCCTGTGGTAATTAATCCAGATGCCATATTTTATCACTCTAATTTTAGTTTCAATGAGGTATCCGTAAGTGACACTCTTTTAGAATGGGAGACTCAAGGAGAGCATGGCAAGGGGAATTATTTGATTGAAAAATTGTCTGATGGGCTTTGGGAACAAATTGCCGAAGTAAAATCAAAATCAAAATTTGAGAAAGCAATGTATGGTATATCACCTGTTTTAGTTCCAGGTGCAAACAAATTTAGAATTAGGTATAATTTTAAAGATGATAAATATTTATATTCTCGGGAGTTTGATTTTGAATATTATCCAAGTTCTGTATCGTTTCAAATCAATGACTCAAATGAATTTCTTAAACTTTCAAGAAAGGCTCATTATGAGATATTTGATGCTGGATCTGATTTGGTGATGGAAGGTGATGCTATTGTGATCGATATCAGCAGATTAAAAGAAGGAGATTATGTTATTTATTTTGATGGAATAGCACCTGCTGGGTTTTCAAAAAAGTAATGATAAGTAGTCATATACATTAACTCCAAAGAATTCACTTAAAACTACAACAATAAACAAAATTCCTAAGATAGTGGGACTTACATAAGTAATTGTGAAATTAAGATACTTACTCACTAATTTCTTTTTAAATCCTTCATATCCACTGGATAATTCTTCATTTAGCTGCTCTTTTTTCCATATTTGTGAAGCAAAGATGACAATACACATGCCTCCTAACAACAACATACTATCTGTTATTTTCGATACTAAAGAAAGAAAATCTGATGAACCAGCAATTTGGAATTGATTAGAGAAGAATTCAGAGGCACCATTGGAAAGCATTGAAGGTAATCCTATAAGAAAAATGGCCAATGAGGTAATTAAAACTGCTTTTTTTCTACTTAATGCCCATTCATCCACAACATATGAGGTAGGTACCTCGAGCAGCGATACGGTTGATGTGAGCGCTGCAAAGGATAATAATAAAAAGAATGTACCACCCACAAAGGCACCTAAATTATCCCCTAATGTTTCAAAGGCTTGTGGCATGGTAATGAAAATTAAACCGGGGCCAGCTTGATCAGAAGCCACGGTACTCATATCTCCTTGATTGATAAAAGCAACCAATGGAAAAATCATCATACCAGCTATAAAGGCGATGCTTACGTCAGCCAGTGTAATGTAAGCCGCTGAAGAGATGACATTATCATTTTTTGACAAATAACTTCCATAAGTGATGAGGGTACCCATACCCAGTGAAAGAGAGAAAAACGCTTGTCTTAAGGCTCCTCCAATTGTATTTATAGTGATCTCATTGAGATCAGGAATTAAGTAAAATTTGATGCCTTCAAAAGAATTGGGTAAAGTTAAAGAATAAGCGGCAATGATAATGATCATTGATATGAGAGTAGGCATAAGAATTTTTGACAATTTCTCTATACCTCCCGAAACACCTTTACCAACAAAAAAGCCTGTAACAGTCATAAAAATGATCGCATAAGTACCAACTTTGATTAAGTCAGAGGTAAAATCTCCAAAATTTCTGCTTACGGAAAAGTTGCCTAAAACCATCTCAAAGAAGAAACCAAATGCCCAACCTGCGATCACATTATAAAATGATAAGATCAAAACACCGGCAAGAACTCCAAAGACACCTATAAATCTCCAATTTTTGAATCCCAATGAAGCAAATGCACCTACTGCATTCTTACGAGTTTTTCTTCCAATAGCGATTTCAGTGACCATTACTGGAAAACATAACAAAAAACAAAAAATGAGGTACATAACCACAAAAGCAGCACCACCTCCTAAACCGACTTCGAAAGGAAATTTCCAAATATTCCCTAAACCAACAGCTGAGCCCGCCGCCGCTAATATGAATCCAAGTTTATTAGTAAACTTACCTCGTTCTGCAACCATGGAATATAATTCTTGTTTAAACTACGGCTCAATATACTATATTCGAACGATTGAAGACGATATGGTGGGAAAATAAATGATCTTATCAAAGGAACATTTATATATGCACATTAAACATCTGTTTTTTTTTGATAATTTGACTGACTCTTCTTGGAACCATTTGTTCCCATTTTTGATCTCCTTTTTTAATTAAGGACAGTACTTCATCTGAAACAATAGATAACCAACGAGTTTTAGCACCCTTCATACCGACTATTCTTTTATTGGAAATAAGAAATTTATAAAGATCGATGAGGTGAGGAGCTGGAACAAAGTCTTGGATAGATTTAATCTTGTTATCAATCAAGGCAGGATAAACGTAAATTTTTACATTGAGCGCAAATAGTTGACCAAAAGACTCAATGATTCCTCCTTTTAAATTTTCATAATAGGATTCATCAAAAATGTCTTCAAGATTCCCCAAACCACAAATAATTCGTAACTTCATCCGCTGAGTTATATTGGATAAATAAGAAGCTAGCTTATAATGCTCACGATAATTTGATATTAAAACGGTTTGCCCTAATGCACATAATAAATCTACGCGATCTAAATAATCCGCCTCATCGATTTCACCTGCTAAAGTCAAATCATGAAGTGCTAATTCTGTAATCGCAAGAAGATGAGTTGTTTCCATTTCTGATTCTTCCTTAATGACTTTTAGGCCGCTAAGCATCATATCTACGTTGACATTGGTTACAGGTCTAAATCTCCCTCTCAGGACTAATACGTTTTTCTTATATAAAGCTTCAGATGCTTGAAGTACGTTTCCCTCGGGCCCAAACATAGCTGACTGCGAGAGTCCATTTTTGACCAAGAGTAAACTCATCAATCTATTGTCAATGTGTTCAAAGTCAGGACCCGTTATTGAAAACATATCTATCTGAAACCGATCTTGGTCTAAATTATCTGCTAAGGCCAGAATAATTTTTTCAGTATTGTCATAGCTAAAGCATGCATGTATCAAATTTACACCTAGCATACCTAGGAGTAGTTGCTGCCATTGAGCATCTTTATCTAATAATTGAACATGAATAATACAATTATTTGGAGGAGTTAAGGCATGCTTTTGGAATCTCAATCCAATCCATCCATGGCTATCATTGGTCTTGCTAAAGTTTAAAGTTTCCACCGTATTAGCGAAGGCAAAGAATTTCGAGAAGGGTGCTCGTTTTGTCAAGCGCTCAGCTAAGAGATTGTATTCTCGGCTGAGCATTTTATCTAGTTTGTCCTCACAAACATATTTTTTAGATTTCCCATAAATGGCATCACTAAAAGTCATGTCATAGGCTGACATGGTCTTGGCAATAGTTCCTGAAGCAGCACCTGCCTTAAAAAAATGATTGGCTACCTCTTGTCCACCACCTATCTCAGCAATTGTTCCATAGATTTCAGCATTTAAATTCAGTTTTAGAGCCTTTTCTTTTGTCGTTAGTGTTTTGTATGCCTCCATAAATTAATATATTCTACAAAAGTAGGATCTTTACTTTATTTAAAGATATTTAGTTATGAATTTTAGAAACAGATTAATAATACCTTTTGTTGAATTAAGAATAGAGTGTATAAGGGAATTTATTTTGCAGGATCATCTCATCTGCAATATTTCGAGAAAGCTTAGTTGTACTCTCATGATGATATGCCGTTAATTTGTTCATGACGGTCAATAGTGAGTCCAATTCTTTATCTTCATCTATCATGCAAGCTAAGGCTTCATAACCTGCATTTTTTGACTTTCTGACAGCATTATATAAGTAGAGCTTGGTAAGATTTATAAATAATTCAGCAGATGCTGCTCCAGACTGATTAATTAACTTTAACGTCCTGAGTAAAGTAGATTCAGCAACATAAGTTTCAATGACCATCTCTGAAATATTAATGAGAACTTCTTGTTCTTCATTGATTTTGGTTCCAAAACTATTAAGCGCTTTGCTTACAATCATTAAAGTGGCTTTTTTGAGATCCTTAATTGCTTTGTATTCTTTTGATAGCGGGGCCGCATCAAAAGAACCTTCATGAATCATGCCTGTATTGAAGAAATCAAGTTCATCGTTTAAATTAAATATACCTTTCGCAATCTTTTTAATAATCATCTCCACCAAAAGTATCCTATTTATTTCATTTGTCCCCTCATAAATCTTAGCGATCCGGGCATCTCTATAAGCCCGAGCCATGGGGGCTTCTTCTGAAAAACCCATGCCACCATATACTTGAACTCCTTGATCAGCGATCTCATTCAAAACATCAGATCCGTGTACCTTTATAATAGCTGCTTCAATTGCGAATTCTTCAACGCCCTTAAGTTTGGCCTCATCTTCTGAATATCCTTGTTCGAGTAAAATATGAACTTGATCATCTATGTCTTGCCCTGCACGATAGGAAGCAGACTCGATGCCAAAGGTTTTAGAGGCCATTTGAGATAATTTTTGTTTTATGGCACCGAATGAAGAAATGGACAAGCCAAATTGTTTTCGATCATTTGCATATTGGGTTGATTGATTTGCAATTTGTTTGCAGGCGTTAATTACACCGCAACCCAATTTAATCCTACCTATGTTTAAAATATTAACTGCAATTTTAAATCCGTTTTGACGACTTGAAAGCATATTTTCAACAGGTACTTTTGTATCGTTAAAAAATACTTGACGGGTAGAAGATCCTTTAATTCCCATCTTTCGTTCCTCTTCGTTCATGGTAATTCCACCAAAGGATTTTTCTATGATAAAGGCGGTAAGATTCTTATCATTTTCAATTTTGGCAAAAACAATAAATAAATCAGCAAATCCAGCATTTGAAATCCACATTTTCTGACCATTAATCAAATAATGCTGTTGGTCTTCAGATAAAATAGCTTTTGTTTTTGCTGCATTGGCATCGGAGCCTGAATCTGGTTCTGTGAGACAATAGCAGGCCTTCCATTCACCAGATGATAGTCTCGGTAAATATTTTTCTTTTTGAGTATTATCACCATAGTATAAGATGGGCAAAGTTCCAATTCCCGTATGGGCCCCAAATGCCGTAGTAAATGATCCTGTGGATGCAACGATGTCAGCAATTAACATACCCGTGTTAAAGCTCATACCTAAACCACCATATTTTTCAGGGATACATACTCCCAAGAGGCCTAATTCTCCGGCTTTGCTCATGATTGAAGGCATAAGTCCTTCCTCTAAGGCATCTATTCTATTAACAATTGGGAATACTTCTTTATCGATAAAGTCTTGTGTGGCCTTAGCCATCATTTTTTGCTCATCATTAAATTCTTCAGGAATAAATATTTCTGTAAAATGTGGATGATTGAATAAAAAACCTCCTCCTTTAACAATGTTTTTCTCTAATGCCTTTCCCATTTCTACTTAAGTATTTTAATTATACGCTGCATGCATAACATGTCAAATATAACAAATATTGTTATGCATGCAGCGTATATATAAGAAAATATTGAAAGAAATATGACTTCTAAAGCATATTTAATAGCACACTAGTTGCCAAGGGTAAAATTAAATAAATGTGCTATAGCGTATTTAGCAATTAGTAAGTATTCAACCATTTCCAAATACGTTGAAATAAATTAAGATTTTGGTGAGGAGAAACCATTGACTGATCTACTTTATCGATAGGAACATCTAAATTTAAATGAGCTTTAAATTCCTTTTTTCTCTTTTTATTTGACTTTTTCTTCGAAGACTCAATCCGTGGGACATTTGCTTTTAAATAACGTGCTTTGTTTTCCTTTTTAAGTCGATCAGCTCTCTCTTTCCTGAGTTGACGTTCTTTCTTCGCTTTCTTTTTTCGTGCTGCTTCCAATGGATTGAATGAATTCGAAGTAATATTTGTTGTATTGGATTTATTGGAAATAGGAACTTTTTTTTTCACATTATCGGGTGATTTTTCTTTTGTTTTTTCTGGAGATAATTCAATTTTACCCTTAACCGTAAGCCCTTTGAGTTTAATTACAGGAGCCTTAATAACTTCAATATTTTCATCGATTAAGTCAAATAATGCCGGTTTATTTGCTTTTTTATTCTCTTCAATTAATTGGATATCTTTTAAATTAACTTTTTCGATATCAAGATTATTTGCATGTGCTGTGTCCGATTCTATTTCTAGATCTGGGATTTTAATTTGGTGTTGGTCGTTTACTTGAGGTAGAGGATCAGAGGCGACAACGGGATTTTCTTCTACTTCTTTTTGAAAATTATAATACTCTAGAGCAATTTTTATTTGCTCATCACTAAGCTTAGAATTGCTAGAGGCTAATAGTTTAATTCCTTTATTTTCATAAAAGAGCTCTAATTCTGAAGGTTTTAATTTTAATTTTCTTGATAGTAAGCTTAATCTCATGGTTGAAAATACGAATAAGTATTTAAATTTAAATGACAAGTAGGAATTTTGCCCAAAAATGAGCAAAAAACTGTATCTTTTCACAAAATATTATGTCTTTAATTTTTATTTAATTTCTTTGTAGCGATGAGTAGAAGGAGACAAGAAATAATAGACCGCGCACTTAAGTTATTTAACGAAAAAGGTTTTCATAATGTGAGCATAAAACAAATTGCGGATAGTTTATCTATCAGTCCTGGAAATCTCACTTATTATTTTACAAAAAAAACAGATTTATTAAAGGCCATTCAACATCAGTTGATCCAGGAAACGTCCATAGATATTATGCCTAGTGGATACATTACGCTTTATCATTTTGAAGAAATTTTCAAAAGTTATAGTCAGATACAGGCTAAATACCATTTTTACTACAATAATCTTCAATACATTTTCAAAACTTTTCCCGAAATCACAAAAAGTTATCGTATTATTACTCGAAAAAGGTTTCGAGATGCCAAATTATTAATTAATTATTATATCAAAACAGGGAGATTGAAACCAGAAAATGAAAAAATCAATTATGCATATTTCATTCGTACCATATGGATGATCAGTGTATTTTGGAAAACTCATAGTTTAATGACCGCAGATGCATTTAGAGATAACCCATCCCAACTTGATATTTTGTGGAGTAATGCTATTCCTTTAATGACAGAAAAAGGCTATCATGAATATCTTGAAATCATAAAATTTTCCTTTTCAGAGGTAGTAGCTAAAGTGTAAAATAGTCTTTTATAAGTCCATAGCAGCTTCAACATTCTTATTAATAACGGGTTTTTTAGAGAGAATCGAAATGCTTATAAATAGAAGCATAGAAATAATGAGGGATATTGCGCCAATATCAATAGCATAGGGGACCTTGATATTTAATATTTTCACGCTGAAATTGATCGAGAGACTAGAAATGATGCAGACATTAGCAGCCATAGGTGTGGCACGTTTCCAATTAAATCCAATGACGACTACTGGGACAATGGCTGCAGCAAAAGTACCCCAACCAAAAGCTCCTAAAATAGCGACTAAATCTCCAGAATAACGAGCAAATAGGGCGGAAATAACTGTTAATATTAAAGTAACTAGACGTGCCCAAAAGAGATCATTTTTAATTTTAACCCCGAGGGCATCGGGAATATCATGCATAATTGCTGCAGTACCAATATTTAAAAAGCCATCGGCTGTAGACATGATGGCAGCAAAAAGACCTGCAAAAACAAGACCAGCCAATATGGGATTAGTATAATATTGTAGATATACTGAAGCAGCCATATCCGCATTTGATAATTCAGGGTGCATCCCATTAATAACTAGTGCTCTCATAGCTAAACCAATTGACAACCATAGAAGAGCAGAAAAAAAATATCCTACGATTGAAGTGGGTAGAATATATTTTGCATCCGAGATGTTTTTATACATCATCATTTTCGTAATCACATGTGGCTGTCCAGCACCACCCATCATAAAGATAAAAAGCCATGATAATGCCCCAAAAGCACCTAGAGTACCCCAAGGTCCAATCGCTCCGGCATCATCTTGAGCGATGATTTGACTTATCTCTTGAAAGCCTCCTTCAAATAAATTGATTACACTAAAAAAAATTAGAAGAGCACCAAATATCATGATAGCACCTTGGACAAGATCAGTGTAAACAGAGGCAACAATACCCCCAGTAATACTATAAAAAACTAAGATTGAACACGAGATGAACATGCAATAACCAATGCTGATAGATTCAATTAAGCTAGAGGCATTTAATATTTCTTGTAATACAATGGACATCGCTAATATTTGGGTAGCTAAATAACCTAATACACCCAAAATGATGGCTAAAGCCATGAGTCCCTGAGTAAAAGCATTATCATATCTTAATCTGACTATATCAGGTAACGAAATTGGGTTGCCAATTTCAGCAAACAATCTCAAACGTTTTGCAAGTAAAAAAAAGGACAAATTAAATCCCATGATCACGCACACAAACATCCATACGGAGCTCATTCCCATTTTATATACAAGGGCAGGTCCCCCGACAAACCCAAAACCACTCAAGAGACTTGAAAAAACAGCAAACCCAGTAACAATGATACCTAAGTCTTTTCCAGCCATAAAAAAATCCTGAGTAGATTTAGTTTTTCGAAGCGCCCAAATACCAACTAAAATAGTTAATAGCATGTAAGCTGCAATAAAACCGAGGATGATGGGGTTTCTAAATGATTCCAAATTATTTATTCTGAGACTTAATTTGTTTTTGAAAATTTTTGAAAGATGCTTCAGTTATAATAAGTATGTCAAAATAGCGTACATAAACAAATGATAGGAATAGAGGAGAAAATCCAATTAAATAAAGCATTATTGCAGTGTTTCTAGGAAAGCCCAAATAAAAATACGAGTCACTAATTATATTTGAAAAAATTAATAAGCTAAGTAGACATAAATAGCCTAAACAAAAGGAGACCATAAGTGTTTGAATTTTCTTTCGTTTATTTTTTGTCAAATGTCGTGTAGATAGTAATAGACTTCCTAAATAGACCCAAACCATTCCAAAGCAGAAAATAAAACTATATAGAGAATGCTGATCTGAAGTTTCACCTGAAGTCATGAGGCTATTGAATTGTAAATGAGTTGTTTGATAATAAGAAGCCTCAGGTGAGACCATCAATAAAGAAAGCACAATAAGCGACAGAAAAAGCACGCCTATGAATAAAAATCTATCAACTTTTAGCTTCAAAAGATTCAATTTTTGATTTACTAAAGTACTTAAAACGTACATGAAATAAGTGAATATTTATGATTAAAAAAATAATATAATTATTGGTTTACCGCCCCAATATAAACTAAGATTCGATTTAGTGAATGATCCTGTAAATTTTCTTGATATTGTATCTACAACTCTGTAGAACTCATTGGATTAAATAAAGAGCAGATTTTAAATATAAAAATTATTTCGAGAGACTCTATAAGTTATAGAACTATTTTTCAAACAAGTTTTGCTAATTTGAAAAGACTAATACTACAGAAATTTTAAGTTGAATTTATCTGAATTTATTTATCCTTTACATTCACCTTTGACGTACCAACTGATTTATCATATGAAATATAATATTCATCCAACATGCTCATAGTTGCATTTAATAAATCTTTAGTCTCTATTAGCAAACTAAAATATAAAGTTGTGTTTTTAGGACTGGATTCATCTGCTCTGGTACGATCAATTTGCTTGTTGATTTTGTCAGAAACTAAATTAATTAAATCAGTTTTCTTTTTTAAAATAACTCCAATTTCTTTAAAAGAAGCTTTTTTAAATGCTTTTATGATATTGTTAAATAAAATTTCAAAGCTATCGTCTATAATTTTGAGCTCATTGGTTTGAGTTGTTGTTAATTTTTTATGATTATTATTAACATGTTTGTGGCTTACCTTCGAAATGTATTTAAGCGATTGAGTCATGTCTTTTAAATAACCTAATATATTAAGATAAAAATTACTTGCGCTTAAACTCGACTCATCTAAATTTTTGATGAAATAAAATAAATTATCACTTAATTCATCCACTTCATCAGAGAGTTTGACGATCTGTTTCTTGTTTTTTCTCAGCAATTCCAAATCATATTCCTCAAGACCTTGAATGGCATTAGTGTATATTCGATTGCTTCGCTTTACTACATTAGCAATATTTGCGGCACTCTCAGTGATGACACCTTGAACCGAGCTACTTTCTGCTTTTTTCAATTGGTCCTCTGCTTTGACTTTTTCCGATTTTTTTACACGAGAGATATAATTTGAACCAAAATTTAAAAGAACAATGAAGAGCAAAACAGCTATGGCTGTGGGACCTCCCAGATTAATTAAGTAAGCTATAATACCCGCAGCTGAAAAAGCAACAATCGCCGTAAAAAACCAACCACCAATGACATTCAATACTCCAGCTACTCTGTAAACGGCACTTTCACGACCCCAGGCTCGGTCAGCCAACGAAGAACCCATAGCCACCATAAAGGTAACATAAGTGGTCGATAGAGGTAATTTATAGGATGTTGCTATAGAAATTAAAACTCCTGCTACCATCAAATTGACAGCTGCTCGGACCATATCGAATGCAGGTAATTCTAATGTTTTATTTTTTGCTAATGCTATGACTGGTGTTTCAAATTGAGTTTCAATTTTATTTTTAACATTTTCAGGAAGAATTTTTGATAATCCATTTGAAATTATCGTTGCGAAGCGCACTAATCCTCGAGAAATCCAATTGGGATTGAAACGTTCCTTAATTTCACCTTGATTAGATAAATCAATAGAAGTTTTAACCACTAATTTAGCCTTACTCGAAAACCATAAAGTTAGCACCATAATAATTCCGGCTATTAATAAAAATAGTGTTGGGGTAGGTACTTTTGCGTCTAGAACTTGCATACTGAATTCATTGGCAGGTATCCCTGATATTACCCAAGCTTCATAGGACTGCCATGCAGCTATTGGCACACCAATAAAATTGACTAAATCATTTCCAGCAAAGGCCAACGCTAGGGCAAATGTGCCAACACCAATAATAACTTTATAAATATTTATCTTAAGTTTTTTGATGAAGAGAAAAGACATAAAATACCATGAAACCAAACTGACAATAATGATGATAAATATGTTGTTAGTTAAAAAACTTTTGATGGTTTCATCTCCCAATAATTCAAAACTTTGTCCGGCGTATGAGGTACCCTTAATACCTTTTAATAGGATAAAATAAGTAATCGAAGTAAGTGCAATACTTCCAAATAAAGCCCCAACCCATTTTGCTTTTTTTTCGTAATCGTAGGATAAGAGCAATCGTGAAATCCACTGTACTAAAGCTCCTACAGAGAAGGCTACCACCACAGATAATAAAATACCAAGAATAATTTGAACAGCTTTTGATGTATTAATATAAGTTACTAGATCAGAAAAATCAGCCCCATCGCTGCTGATTTTGATAAGTGCCATGGCTACGGAAGCTCCAAGCAACTCAAAAACAATTGAGACTGTCGTTGAAGTTGGCATACCCAATGAATTGAAAAAATCCAACAACAAAATATCTGTAATCATGACCGCCATGAAGATGAACATGATTTCATCAAACATAAACTCTCCAGGATTAAATATTCCTTTACGAGCTACTTCCATCATACCACTAGAGAAGATGGCGCCAAAAGCAATACCTAGACTTGCCAAAATCATGATTACTTTGAAAGAAATAGCCTTTGATCCTAAAGCAGAATTCAGAAAGTTTACTGCATCATTACTAACGCCTACAATCAAATCTGCAATGGCAAGAAAAACTAAGGAAACTACCATTAAAAAGAATAGGTCATTCATAATTTTATAAATTAATTAATGGAGTTTAAATCTAATTCAATATTCAATTATTTTAACAACTTATTTTTTCAGAAATAAAATAATAATTATTTGTTAACATAGATAATATACTTTAATGGGATTTAAGTGAGATTTGAGAAAAAAATGAAAAATACTATTATAATAATTTTCAATTTTTTGCTGATCACTGGGAGTTTCATAGATACATATGCCCAAGGAATAGCATACGGATCCTTTGGCAAGGGGATTAAGGTTATGGCTAAAGATTCCTCATTTTATGGAAAACTAGGATTTCGTTTTCAGACATTATTTTCTTCCTCTTTAAGTGATGGTGATAACTGGGAGCGCTCGATGATGATTAGAAGATCTAGATTAAAGGCGGATGGTTGGGCTTTGTCTTCCAAATTTTCTTATCAGGTAGAATTGGCATTATCAAATCGAGATATTAGGGGAGGTGGCAATCCAGAATTTGGTAATACTGCAAATATCATTTTGGATGCGGTTCTTAAATATCATATAAATGAGAATTGGTCGTTATGGTTTGGTCAAACTAAATTACCAGGTAACAGAGAGCGTGTTTATTCCTCACAAAAACTTCAATTTGTAGATCGAAGTTTAGTTAATGCGAGATTTAATTTAGATCGAGATGTTGGTGTACAAATATATCACAAGGGTAATATTGGGAATCTTGTTTTGAAAGAAGCTTTTGCAATATCGCTGGGTAATGGAAGAAATGTGATAATAGATGATGAAAATGGGTATCAGTATACAGGTAGAATAGAATTTTTACCGATGGGAGAATTTACCGGAAAAGGAGATTATTATGGAGCAGATTTGGCTAGGGAAAAAACATTAAAAATGGCATTTGGTATAACAGCGGATTACAATAAAAATGCATTTAGGAGTAGGGGTAACTTGGGAAGTTTTCTTGTCGATCCTGCATCGGGAGATTACATTATCGACAATCTAAATTCATTATTTATCGATGCGGTAATTAAAAGGAAGGGCTTTTCCTCTCAGGTAGTTTATGCCATAAGAAATTCAACAAATAGCTTGGGCAGTTTTGGTTTGGGTAAAGGATTCAATTTTCAAGGGGGATATGTATTTAATAACAACGTGGAATTAGCGGCTCGATACACAAATATTAATGCAGAAGAGATTTCTAGTTTAATTGATGAAACTGAATATGCTTTTGGTTTTTCAAAATATTTTTCTGGTCACAACCTGAAGTGTCAAGCAGACTTATCTTATCATGATCGCGACCTTACAGCAGATGATTTTTTAAGATTCAGATTACAAGTCGAGTTTGCCCTTTAAATCATTCAATTTTCTTGTAATTTTTGAAAGGATTAATTGACAATTGCTCTATTTGTGTTCTAAAATTCAGCCAATCTTTTTCGTAAAATTCATTTACATTTTCTAAAACTTGCAAAAGACAAGATTTAAAATTTAAAATTAAATCACGCTCGGTTGATAATGGAGAATGACTGGCGTTGGAAGTATAACTAAAAGCTTGGCGATAAAGGCTCATTAAAGTTTTATCTGAACGCATTGTGATACCTTGCCTTTCATCTTCTTGACCAAAAAATTGGTCTAACAAGACATTTATACTGTCTTGAATATTTTGGCAAAGTTTAATTTCAGACCTATATTGGGTACTGTCTAAACTCTCAAAATCCGTCTCATATTTCCTGGCTAATTTTAATCCTTCTTTAAGACGATTTACAGCAATGTACATTTTCATTTCTGATTTTTCTAAGGATTTAAGTGCATTATACTTTTCGGTTAACTCTTGCTTACTGATATCAATCCTAGGGTCATAAATAACCTTAATCATACTTGAATCAGTATGGTCACCATAATTAACTTTAATTTTATAATTTCCCGGCAGTACGTCTAAACCACCAGGCTCTCTATTTGAAGTTCTTGAATTTGTTCTTGAAATGGAGGGAATGCCTTTTTCATCTAACCTCCATGATAATTTTTGAAATCCTGATTTTTCCGGAGTTTTTAATTTAAGTGTTCGAATCACAGATGATTCATTTATAATTTGAAATATAATAGAGTCGGCATTGATTTTTTTCTTCTCTGTAGATTCGGTTATCTGTTCTTTTTTGACTTTCTTTTTTTTACCTGCGTTACTTTTATCTAGTTCCGCTATGCTTTTGGGTAAATTAAGATAATAAGTGATTCTTGCATTAAATGACCGATTTTGACCATGAAACATACCGTCAGCACCAAAACGAGAACCGGTAGGTTGTTGCAGTGCAACCTGATAGGCATTGGGTGCTTGAAATAATTTTATTGGTTCATTAAGATAATCGGGATGAGCAGCAATTGCCCTTAAGGGTTGTATGTCGTCTAATACATAGGCGGCCCTACCAAAAGTACCAATTACTAAATCGTGCTCTCTGGGTTGGATTACTAAATCCATAACATTGGTAGTAGGAAATCCAGCGGTCCATTTATTCCAGCTTTCAGCCTCATCAATGCTAACGTATAAACCATCACCTGTTCCCAAAAAGTAAAGATTTGCTTCAATGGGATCTTGTAATATGCAAAGCGCATAACCTATAGCATCATTTTCATCAACAATTTGTTCCCAACTCTTTCCAAAATCTTTAGTCCTATAAACCATGGGAACATCATTAAAGCGACGATAATCATTTACCACAAGTAACGCTTCTGATGGATTGTGTTTAGAAGCTTTTATTTGATTGATCCAAGCACCAGTGGGCATGGGTATGTTTTGAGTGATGTTTAGCCAATTATCACCTCCGTTTAAACTTACATTTACCTGTCCATCATCACTTCCTGTCCATAACAATCCTTCTTTAATAGTAGAGGGTTCAATAACCAATATGGTACAATAAT
The DNA here is from genome assembly GCA_002691385.1 of Flammeovirgaceae bacterium. GTDB lineage: Bacteria > Bacteroidota > Bacteroidia > Cytophagales > Cyclobacteriaceae > UBA4465. The sequence goes on from NZHT01000045.1 coordinate 30,089, forward strand.
TTTCTGCACCGGTCGCATCCATAGTAAGTCCCCCACTTTCTCCTTGCTTTTGATACTCAGGATTATTTGTGGTTAAATCTCCGGAAATAATTTCCCATGTCTGCCCGCCATCTATGCTCTTGTGAACAAATTGAGAACCGAAATAGAGCGTTTTTGAATTAAAGGGATCACGATTCATAGCCGCATTCCAATTAAATCTGAGTTTTTCTTCACGCTCTGGATGAGTAGGTCTAATACCTTCATTATAGCCCGTTAAACGATCGTAAATAACTGCACTCCCTTGTTGTGATGCTGAGATGCCAAAACGACTATTATCGGGATCAGGCAATACATCAAACCCATCTCCAAATGAGATTTCTTGCCAATAACTATTTCTAATACCTTGTACTCGCCAAGTATAGGCAGGGCCGGCCCAAGAACCATTATCTTGCATACCTCCGTAAACATTATAGGGCAAATCATTATCAACTGCAATATGATAAAATTGGGCTACGGGTATATTTTGAGCAAAATGCCAAGTTTCACCTCTATCCCGAGTTATATTCAGACCACCATCGTTGCCATCCATCATATAGTTGGGATCATCTGGATGAATCCACCAGGCATGGTGATCGGGGTGTACTCCATTGGAAACACCATAAGCTGGCATAAGTTCTGAAAAGGAATGGCCACCATCCTCACTAACATGAACATAAGTGAAAATACTATAAATCCTATTTTCATTTTTAGGATCTACACGAAGATCACTATAGTAAAAGGGCCTATTGCCAATTTCATTCCTATCATTTATCTTTTTCCATTTAAAACCTCCATCGGTAGATTTATATAATGCATTTTTTTTAGCTTCAATTAAAGCGTATATAATGTTAGGACTGCTGGGAGCTATGGCAATCCCCATTCTACCCAGATTTCCTTCAGGCAGTCCATCCTTATCCGACCTTTGTACCCATGTCTTACCAGCATCATGGCTAATAAATAAACCTGAACCAGCTCCTCCTGATCTGAAAAACCATGGATCTCGGTGATGATCCCAAAGGACTGCTATGAGTTTATTTGGATTGTGAGGATCCATAATTAAGTCGGCAGCACCACTCGATTGATTGGAAAATAAGATTCTCTCCCAGTTAGCACCTCCATCCATTGTTTTGTAAACGCCACGCTCTGGATGTGATCCCCATGGAGAACCAATTACCGCGACATAAACAATATCTGGATTTTGTGGATGTATCACAATTCTATGAATATTATGACTTTTTTCTAGTCCCATTTTTATCCAATTTTGACCCCCATCCAAACTTTTATAAATACCATCTCCGCCATTTAATGAATTTCTGGGATTACCCTCACCTGTTCCAACCCAAATAACCGATGGATTTGATTGTTGAATAGTGACAGCACCGATAGAGGAAGTCGTTTGCTTGTCAAAAATAGGATTCCAGGTAACACCACCGGAAGTGGATTTCCAAAGTCCTCCGGAAGCAGTTCCGACATAGATTATTTCCGATTGAGTATGGACGACATCAATAGAAGTTATTCGTCCAGCCATACCTCCAGGTCCTATACTTCTTGGTTCAATTTTTTCAAATAGACCCATATCTAGTTTTTGAGAACTCAAGAAATAAGGAATGAATAGAATATAAAAAGTTAGAATTTTTTTCATGATTTATAATTATTGCTAAATATATATTTAAGATAGTTTGCTGATTGCATACTATTACATAGTAGGGAGGAGTATATTACAAGTGGAGTGAAAGAACCAATAAATACTCAATAGTGTATTTAGAGAGAAAAAAATCCTTATCCAGTGAAATGAGCAAAGCAAATTTAGATTTATTTTTTTCGTTGAGGGCTAATCATGATATGTGCTCTATGTGTACCTGGATCCATAATCCATGGCTCACTTGGAATTGCAGGCTTAGTGGGTAGTCCTGTCGATTCCGGAGTCGCAAATGGGATATAAATGACATACCTGAGGTAGGTGTTCTCAATTTCTTTATTTTGATCATTGATATCTCCACTCAATACATATAAAGTAGCCCTTGATGGCATTTTTAGGGCACCTGATTTAGCTTCGGATTCTCTGATGTCAAAAATAGTTTTAAAATCAAAACCTTGGGTTGTTAACTCCCTTCCTCTTTTCATAAAAGGCTCTAAATCAGAGTGATATGATGACACATTGAAGCCATCAGTTTCAGGATTATCAGCTAGACAAATCATATTATTTGTTCCTGATCTAAGTACCTCTAAAACCCCTTTCTCTCGATATCCCAACACAGTTGAATGTTCCCTAAACTCTTCTGGGCAAGCCAATATGGCAGTACTAATTTGCCATTCTACGCTCGGATATTGGGCGCAAGCTGAAAGTGACAAAAAAGAGATTAGGATGATTAAAAAATTACTGAAAGGTTTTCTTAAAGTAACAAAGTTTAAGTATTCCATAAAAATATTGTCCAGTCTAAAAAAATTAATCTTCTACTATAACAAGATAATAATTTTTTTTCCCTTTTTGGGCGAGAATATATTTTTTGTTTAAAAGCGTAAAATTAACTGGCGTATCTGATGAATTTATTTTATGCTTATTTATGCTTACTCCACCCCCCTCAATCAATCTTCGGGCTTCTCCTTTTGATGCAAAAATAAGACCTTTGGTTGCTTCGGTCAGCAGTTCGATTACTGATGACAATGATTCATAAACTTTTCTAGAAAGAATGACTTTTGGGATACCCTCGAGTACTTGGAGTAACCATTCTTCATTTAGTGTCGACAAATCCTCTTGCGTAGATTTTCCAAATAAAATTTGAGAGGCTTTTTTTGCCATCTCCAAGTCTGATTTTGAATGAACACGCTCGGTTATTTCCTCTGCTAAACTATTTTGAAGCAGTCTTAAATGCTGATTTTCTTGATGTTCACGGATCAGTTTTTCTATTTCTTTTCTTGACTTTATACTGAAAATCTTGATATAGGTAACCACATCCTCATCTGATGAGTTAATCCAATATTGATAAAATTTGTAAGGGGTCGTTTTCTTAGGGTCTAGCCAAATATTTCCACCTTCTGATTTTCCAAATTTAGTACCATCTGCTTTGGTAATTAAAGGAGTAGTGATAGCGAAGGCCTCACCCTGCCCTTTGCGTCTGATAAGTTCTGTTCCAGTCACAATATTCCCCCATTGATCAGAACCACCCATTTGAATTTTTATGTTTTTATTTTTCCACAACCAATAAAAATCATATCCCTGAACCAGCTGATAACAAAACTCTGTAAAAGACATTCCGGTATCTAACCTACTTTTAACAGAATCTTTGGCCAACATATAATTGATCGAAACATGCTTGCCCACATCTCTAATAAAATCAAGAAATTGAAATTTTTTGAACCAATCTTGATTGTTGACTACTTCTGCAGCATTATCACCATCAAATTTCAAAAATTTCTTGAGTTGGGCTGTAACTCCATGAATATTATTATTGATGGTAGCTTCATTTAACAAATTTCTTTCGTTAGATTTTCCGGAAGGATCACCTACCATGCCTGTGGCACCACCTACCAAAGCAAAGGGCTTGTGACCGCATCTTTGAAGATGAACCAAACTCATAATTTGAACGAGATTGCCAATATGTAAAGAATCTGCTGTTGGATCAAAACCAATGTAAGCACTGGTCATTTCTTTCTTGAGTTGTGTATCAACGTTTGGCATTTTATCTTGTACCATACCTCGCCAGGTCAATTCAGCTAAAAAGTCAGTCATTTTTGTTATTTAGAAAGCAAAAATAAGGGCTCCTATTCAATAAAAGACAAGAGATGTAAGTAATTATTATTTTCGATTGAACAATAATTAAATAAATTCTCTTTTGCGGATGGTTATATTAATGAATCTTATCAATATTTTTGGGTGATGGCTGAATACATGGAGATAATTAAAGATTTCAAGGCAAAAAAATATGCACCTGTTTATTTCTTGCATGGAGAAGAATCTTTTTTTATTAATAATATTGTAACTCTTTTTGAAAATGAATTGCTGGATGAGAGTCAAAAGAGTTTCAATCAATACATACTTTACGGTAAAGAAGTTGATATCAATCAAATCATAAGTACAGCAAGAAAATTTCCTATGATGGGGGATCAGCAGCTTATTGTGGTCAAAGAAGCTCAAGAGATTAAAGATTTGAAAAAAAGTGAAGGCATTGAAGTGCTAATTCATTATTTGAAGACACCCGTGCCCTCAACTATTTTAGTTTTTGCCTACCAGCACAAATCCTTAGATAAGAGGAGTAAGCTGTCCAAAGTGTTGACTAAAACAACTGTCATGATGGAGGCGAAAAAAATGTATGATAATCAAATTGGCTCTTGGATTCAAAATTATTTAGATACCAAATCTCTAAAGATGAGCAAAAAAGGAATCATGATGTTGTCTGAAAATATTGGTAATAACCTTCAAAGATTGTCTACTGAAATAGATAAACTTGCTTTGAACATAACCAAGGGTGATGAGATAAATGAGCAGCACATTCAAAACTATGTAGGAATTAACAGAGATTATAATATTTTTGAACTCCAAAAAGCCCTTTCTTTTGGTGATTTTTCTAAAGCATTTAAAATCATCGAATACTTTACTTTAAATTTATCCAAGAATCCTTTTGTATTAACGATCAATCAGTTGTTTGCCTACTTCAATAAAATTCTCATCATTCATCAATCATCAATAAAAGAAAACCATCAGCTTGCTTCCCTTATAGGGGTTAATCCCTTTTTTGTAGGTGAATATTTGAATGCTAGCAAACGGTATAGTTTACCGATTGTTTTGAGAAATATTGCATTAGTCCACGATACAGATTTAAAATTTAAGGGCATTAAACCTTTTGCTAGCCCAAAGGGAAAGGAAAGCGCTCTATTAAAAGAATTGATTTTTAAATTGATGCATTAGAAGCAATTTCAATGACCTATTTTTGCAATCATAGTGAGTGAGTCTATCAAAAACGTATCTATATTCTTTGTTATCATCTTTGGATTTCAATTGCATGGTCAAAGTCCAGTTCAAGATCAAGATAATGATCCTGCCTATTTACAATCTATTAATCATTACGAATCAGGACGTTATCAAAAGGCTACAATGGGATTTATTCACTATTTAAAAGTGGGAAATACTAACTCTTTTTTAGTGGGATCCCATTTTTATCTAGCTCAGATTGAACTAGAAGTGAATCAAAATATCCAGCCAATGATGCAATTCATGAATCATTATAAGATCGAGACTTTCTATGTAAAGGCCTTAATTGCTTTGGGCAATTATCATTTTCGTTTGAAGGACTACAAAAATGCAGTTCCTTATTTTTATCGTATTCGACCCAATTTATTATTGGAAACCCTTTATGTCAATGTAAGATTTAAATTGGCATACAGTCTCTACATGGAACAACTCCATGATGAAGCACTTCTCTTGTTTAATGAGGTAACTTATTATTCGCAAGAGGAGAAGTATAATGCCCACTATTATGCAGGTGTAATTTACTTCAATAATGAAGATTTTGATAATGCGTTAGATCAGTTGTTATTGGCTCAAAAAACATCTGCATTGTATAAATTGACGGCACCTTTTATCGCTAAAATTTATTTAAATCAAAAACAATATATGGAGGTCGTTTCCTATGCTGAAACGCATCTTAAAAAAACAAAAGGTATTAATTTAGAAAGTAAAATTATATTGAATAGAGTCGCCGCTGAAGCATCGTTTGCTCAATTTAACTACTTGAAGGCTATTCAATATTATAAAGAAGTGCTCCTTTTGAGCAAATCAAAGGGGGATGTAGCCTTGTTCTTTAATTTAGGATACTCATTAGAGCAAGCTGGAAAAATTGTTGCGGCAGCAGACCAATATAAAATTGCAGCTTTATCTGAAGATGCGTTAGGTCAACATGCTGCTTTTAGATTGGGACAAATTTACATTGAGCTAAATCAATTCAACGCTGCGATCAATGCCTTTCAAATTGTTTTAGAAAGCGAATTCAGTGCGCAATTAAGAGATCAATCTTATTTTTTGATTGCAAAATCCTGGTTTCAACTCCATAATTTCGAAGAAACTATTCATATATTAGAAAAACGTTTAAAAGTACGCCCAAATGGTGAAAATGGGATTGAGGCGGCACAACTTTTGGCTGATGCTTATCTCTACACATCAAATTATAAGGAAGCAATTGATCACCTAGAAGATACTGAACTTAAAAGTTTTCCACTTAAAAAAACCTATCAAATGGTTACTTTAAAATACGCTCAACTTTTATTCAATGATCAGGTTTATGACCAAGTCAAATATTGGCTTTCAAGGTCATTAGTGAATGCGGTAGATCCAAAATATAAATTAATGGCAAATCTATTGATGGCTGAATGTCTCTCTGCACAGAATAAACATGGTTTAAGCGTTGACTATTTTAATCAGGTCATTCGCTCAGAGCAGGTAAGCGAAGAGCAGAAAAGAAGGGCTTATTATGGTTTAGGATACGCTCAATACAATATGGAGGAATATAAAATGGCCTATAAAACTTTTTCGTTGTTTATAAATTTGAACACGACAAAAGGCAATATTTACATGAATGATGCAACTTTAAGAGCTGCCGATTGTTTGTTTATCTTGAAACAATTTGATGAGGCCATATCTATGTATCGAAAGAGCAATGTAAATGTAGCACAAGAATATGCCAGTTATCAAATAGCAAATATCTATTATTTGAAAAATGAGTTGGAAAGGGCTCAAAAAATGTTTGAACATTTCATTGGAAACTATTCAAACTCATTTCTTGCTGATAATGCAACATTTCAGCTTGGAGAGATTCTGATTGACTTAGAAAAATTTGAATTGGCTATTGCTAATTTCAATTATTTTGTGGAGCGCTATGACAAAAGTGTATTGCTTCCAAATGTATATGAAGGAAGAGCCGTTGCTTATACAAATAAAAATCAGTGGGCTGAAGCAGCTAAAGATTATTATATGATTTTGGATAATTACTTGAGTCATCCAATAGCAAATGAAGCAATCTTGGGACTTCAAAATATCCGTAATAAAGGTTTTGAAATTGATAATTTTGATAAATATATGGCCAAACTAAGGACTCTTGATCCAAATAATGCAAGCTTAGAATTCATTTCGTTTGAACAATTGAAGAATGATTATTTCAATCAAGATTATGAGCCTTTGATAGAAGGAATAAATGCTTTCAGAAATGCTTATCCAAATACACTGCGTAACTATGATTTGTATTATTTTATGGGAGATGCCTATTTTGAGCTCGGAAAGTGGGAAGATGGAATTACTCAGTTTGAACCGATTATCTCACAACAAAAGGGAGCTTACCTTGGGAGGGCCCTCGCCAAATCAGCTAAAGCAAATATGAATCTTAATAGATATGATCAAGCCATAAATTTATTCTTATTGTTGAGTGAAAATGCTAATAGTGAACGAGAGTTGGATCAAGCTCAGGAAGGTTTGATGATGGCTTATTATGCGAATAAAGATACTGAAAATGCCCTCGAAATAGCGCAGAAAATGAGTATAAATATTGCTTTATCGGAGTCTAAAAGAAATTTTGCTTCCCTTTATTTGTTAAGGATTGCAATGAACAGTCGTGAGTATGATAAAGGACTCTTGCTTGCAGCGTCGTTAATTGAAAGCACAGATTATCAAATCGCCGCTGAAGCAGCTTTTATAATGGCCCAGATACGATACAATCAAGATAATTATACCGCTTCGATTGAACAATGTATTATATTATTGGGTAAATATGGGCTTTATGAACAATGGACAGATAAAACTTATTTATTGTTAGTGAACAATTATATGGCTTCAGGAGAATTGCTTCAAGCTAAAGCTACTATAAATTCTATATTGGACAACACAGATAATGAGGCACTTAAAATTAAAGCTGAGGAGCTTCTTGAAAGTGTAAATCAGCTAGAAAAAACAGTTCTTACCAAAGAAAATGATTCTATAGATGGTTAAAAATGTAATTAAAATCTACTTACTTTTTTTGCCTATCATTACCTATAGTCAAAGTACTCAAAAAATAGAGTCTGCAGAGTTCATTGTTGAAAAGGATAAGGATTTGAAACTTCCCAAAAGAGAGAGGCTATTTGAAAGTGCAAAGTTAATTCCAACTTTAGCAACTTTTGATTCATTAACTTTTGTTTTGAAAGATATTCCCTTTGAAATTCGTTCTTACCATCCAAACCTGAAAGTAGCAACTCTTGCAAAGGCTGCTAAAGAAAGGAAGTTTGATCATTTAATTAACATAGGTTTTGGTTCCTACAATACTCCTGGAATAATATATGAATACAGTACGCATCACTCAACTGGTTCCAATTATGGGATGAACATTGATTTAAAAAAACATCAAAAGGGTCCTGTCCAAGATAATTACAGTGGTGAAAGTACTTCAATAATACAGCTTTGGCATAGAGTCAATTTGGGCAAAGGAATGCTATCTTCCTCACTCGACTACGGATATGATAAATTTTATAATTTCGGGGGGCTTGATCAAATAAGCGCTACCTCTAGTGTTAGAGATACAGCAGATCATTATTTAAGAAGACAACATCAATTTAATTTATACTTTGATTATCTAATAAATATAAAAGGTAAAAATCAAATTAGTATAATGCCAGAATGGCATTATACGGGCCAGCAAGGGTTGAGTAAGACAGATAATGTATCGAGTTATTATTCGGGTGGGGAAGAAAATGATTTTATTTTAAATTTCAATTTAGATGCATTGGAAAAGAAATTTTGGGTATTTGATTTTGATTTTTTTATGGCTTTCACTCAATTTAATAATCAAAGATTTGAAAATAATCAGCGTATTTGGACTTATGCCCTTCCAAAAATAGATTTAACTTTTAATGATTTTTCTATGTCTGCGGGATTTAAGATTGGTTTTTTCGATGATGCTGCGGAAGGTGGCTCCGGGTTTTTTTTACCTGATTTGACAGCATCTTATACATTTGGAAATAATGTTTCTGTATACGGAGAAGCAAAAGGGGATATTATTAGGAATGATTTTAAAAGTTTAGTCAGTCATAACAGACATGTTTCTGATAGTATCTTATTAAAGACAAGTGTCGAGAAAATTGGTTTTAAACTAGGTGTTTCGGGCATTATTTTTCCACGTATGACCTACGACATTAATATTTCGATAAAATCAATAAATGACCAAATGTATTTTACTAATAATAAAACTGATCCTTCCTATTTTGATGTTGTATATGATCTAGGGAATAGTTCTCGGTTTGATTTTCAGAGTTACCTAAATTTTGATGTAACAAACCAAATATCATGGTTTGCCATGGTAAAGTACAATGAAATTAAAACCAATACTATTCAAATGCCTTGGCATATACCATCGACATCGCTTCAAATGGGATCTAAATTTAAACTTATAAATGATAGATTAATTTTGGCTCCTTTCTTGATCAATTTATCTAATATAAAGGCCTTGTCAGTTGATGAAAATATCATTTATTTACCAAATGTGATAGATTTTGGGATGGATATAAATATGACATTGAATGAAAAAATTACTACATTTTTAAAAATTAGAAACCTTTTGGGCAAAGAGAATCAAATTTTTAATCTTTATAGTTCAAGAGAATTTGATATTTATGGGGGAATCAGTGTGCGTTTTTAATTGTAAATATATATTTTGCATATAAAAATATGTTTTGTCCTTTTTTTAATCGGCTTCTTACAAAATAATATATGGCGACTTTAAATAATTTAGAAGAAAATGAGGGAGATGGTTTTCAAGGGCAATTCGAAGAAGGAGAGGATTATGGTTTGCCTCAATTGGATTTTTCTCCTTTAGATTCGCTTGATTTTATTGAAGTTGGTACCAAAGAGGTTCCCTCTAGGTATTCAATAGACGAGGAAACTCAAACTACTGTAGATTATAAGGAATCTGTGTCGTCTCCCGCAGTAGAGACTGAATATAAATCATCTAAAGTATATCAAGCAGATGGAAATCAAAAGTTAAAATTTGTCTTTGTAGTTGTATTAGGTGTATTATTTGCCTCTATCATTGGCCTTGGTTTGTATA
>NZHT01000046.1 GCA_002691385.1 Flammeovirgaceae bacterium
CATACCCAGTGTTACATGACAAGGGAATGATCGGTGGTCTTTTTAAGGGATTATTTGGTTACAATGGCGATCCTAGTGCAATTGAATTACTTACCTGGCTAACTGCAGTTTTGGGATTGGGATATGCTTGGAAGAGGGCTTCAGCACAAAAATGAAAAAAGGTTACCTAATCCTTTTTATTCTTTTTCTTGGCGTTTTGATTATTCAAGGATGTGAGGACGATTCACTTCTTGCACCTCAAACTGGATCAGAAGAGGACACTGGAAGCTATGGTAATTTTGTACGGTTCAAGATTTTGAAGTAGATAAAATCCATTCAAATTCAGGTAAAAATTTGATTTGGGGAGAAATTATAAGTCACAAGACTACCTAAAAGGAAATTAGAAGATATGAGAAAAATTTATATAATGTCGTTAATCTATATTTTAGTATATAACTTAGGTTATTCATTTCAATTTACAGGGAAAGTTGTAGATGGGAAAACAGGTATGCCTATTGTTGAAGCAAATATTAGCTTTGAAAATTCTAGTGGCATCGGCACCACAACAGATGAGAGTGGTATATTTTCCACAGATGCTTCCGAAAATTCAGTAAAAGCAATAATCAGCGCTATTGGGTACAAGGACCAATCTCATGTTATTGATAAAGAATCCTCAGATTTATTATTATTCAAACTCGAACAAAGCACAATTGAATTATCACCAATTCAAGTAATAGCTAACAATTCTAGATTGGTTGGAGGCATGCAAAACTTCTACCGTCTTCCTGGGTCTGTTGGGCTTATATCTAAATCAGAAGTGAAGGAGTTTAATGACACTGATATCAACAAAATAATTAGCCAAGTTCCTGGGGTTTACACTCAAGAGGAAGATGGTTATGGTTTGAGACCTAATATAGGAATGCGAGGAACTGGTCTAGAAAGATCTGCAAAGATAAATATGATGGAAGATGGTATTCTTATTGCTCCAGCTCCATATTCTTCGCCTGCAGCATACTATTCACCTACGGCAGGAAGGATGGAATCTTTTGAAATTAGAAAAGGTTCTAGTCAAATAAAATATGGTCCTCATTCAACTGGTGGCGCAATCAACTATGTATCAGCATCCATTCCACAACAATTAGATTTTAGTGGAGCAATTTCTTTGGGGCAGCATACCCTTCGCCTAGCCCAATTTAAAACCGGTATATCTTCTAAAAATATTGGCCTACTTTTCCAAACTCATTTAGATGATGTGGGAGGATTTAAACAGATTGATGGAGGAGGTGAAACAGGATATGATAAAAAAGATTTTCTCTTTAAGGCTAGAGTGAATAATAATTCTGAAGGTGTGGCATTAGAACTTAAAATTAGTCGGACGGAAGAGTTAAGTCATGAGACATACTTAGGACTAACTTTCTCAGATTTTAGTGAAAACCCATTACGAAGATACAGTGCTTCAAAAAACGATAAAATGGAAGCTAACCATGATCAAATTACGCTTACTGGTGTAGTAAAGGTATCATCTAATACTGATCTTACTTCCACAATATATAATAATGACTTTCATCGAAATTGGTATAAGTTAAATAAAGTAGACGGATTCAGTATTGGTTCAATTCTGGATCAAATTGAAGGTACTGAATCTGCTTTAGCATTATTGTCTGCTCAAAATTCAGATGATAATACATATGACATCAAAGCCAACAATCGAGTTTATAATTCAAATGGAATTCAAACTGTTTTAAGATCGAAATTTTCATTTTTCAAAGCTAATCATAATCTAATGGCTGGTTTTAGACATCATTCTGATAAGATGGATCGATATCAATGGTCGGACCTTTACAAAATGAAAGATGGGTCATTAATGATGACTACTGCTGGAATTAGAGGGGAAGGTAGCAAAAACAATAGACTTTATTCAGCTAATGCAAATTCAATTTTCATCGAAGATGAAATCCAGATAAACAATTTAAGTGTTACAATTGGTATAAGGCAGGAGGACATTTCACTTCAAAGGAATGATTGGGGAGAGGATTTAGACCGAGATTCTACTGCAGCATCTATCAAGAAAGCATCTATGGATGTTTTTGTGCCTGGTTTGGGGATTTCTTATCAATTTTTAAATGGATTGCAGGTTTTCTCTGGAATTCATAATGGATTCTCGCCTCCAGGACCTGGGATTGACGATGATGATGATATCTTGCCTGAGGAGAGTATTAACTTTGAAATCGGTGGTAGGTTCAATAGAGGATTTCAAAATTTTGAAGTCATCTCATTTTATAATGATTATAAAAATTTGCTTGGAGAAGATACTGAAGCAGCAGGATCAGGGACCTACGCACAATTTAATGGAGGAAAAGTTTTGATAAGAGGTTTGGAATTATCCTATACTAACTTATTAAAGTTTAATAGATACTTATTTCCAATATCACTTAGTTACACACATACCGATGCGAGGTTTAAAAATAGCTTTGATAGTGAGTTTGATCCTTGGGGTAATGTTAGTATAGATGATGAACTACCTTACATACCTAAAAATATGTTACAAGTTAAATTTGGATTTAAAAAAGATAAAATTAGGTCATATGTTCGCTACAAGTATTCCGATGCAACTCGTGTAGTTGCTGGTCAAGAAAAACTAAATGTTTTGAATAGCACTGATCAACTGAATATTTTTGATTTTGTAACAAGGTATCAATTAAACCAAAATACTTCAATCGACTTCAAGATCAATAATATTTTGGATAGTAAAGCAATAGTTTCCTTAAGACCGGCAGGGTATAGGCCTACGATGCCTAGACAAATTATCACCTCAATAATTTTTGACTTTTGATATAATTAAAAATTTTAATTTGATAAAGTTATAACTAAAATTCAATTTCGAAACCACCCACAGGAATTAAGCTAAAATATTCTGTCTCAAGAATATTTTGTTTTTCCCTACTCCAAAAATAGGTTTCAATGTTTTTTCTATTATATGCATTCCATAACTCAATGTAGTAAATCAGGTTACCATAATTCATTTTCTTTCTTCTCTCATACCTTAAAAAGAGATTATGGTATATTGGTGTTCTAATTTCGTTATATGTGCTATACTCGAGTATTTCTTCATTAAAATAGTTTGAATTTTCCAGATCAACTCTTGTGTAAGGCTTCCCACCAAACAAAGACCATCTAATCGAAATCTCCCATTTTAAATTTGGTCTATAGCCGCCTACAATATTAAAAAGATATTGATAATTGTTCTCGCGATTTCGTTCTACGCCAAATTGATCCAAGTATATTGAATTGTAAATTGATCCACCGGCTATGCCATAAAATTTTTCCGCTCTCTTTTTTTCAATTAATAGTTCAATCCCAGTTGTTTTTGCTCTGCCATTAGATAATATATTTCTGTAGGTAATAAGTTGATCCATTAAAAATCTAGGGTCGGTAAAAACATTATTCCTTTCCATCATTGGAGCATTTTCATACTTCTTTCTATAAAGAGATAGAGAAAGTTTTGTACTTTTTGTAATTATCTTTTCATATGTTAAGGAATATTGGGTATTATGTATGGACTGCAGGGAATTATTTTCTACCACGCTTATATATTTCTCTGGTGGATTTTGAAAGTACCTCCCTGAACTGAAAATGATATTCCCCCAACCTTTAGACAAGGAAAAATTAATATTAGCTCTTGGTGCAATTAAGATTTCCCTTTCATAGCTATTCCAATTTATTCTAGACCCAATTGAAAAAATAATCTTGTTGTAGAGAACCGATTTTAAAGAAACAAAACTTGATAGATTGTTAACGCTAACATTATTTTTTGAGCTTATGTTATTTAATAAAAAATCATAATTAAGATTTCGATTTTGCACTTCAAATCCAAAAACAGAGCTGAAAGTTTTATTAAATTGGATGTGATTTATTTGTCTACTATTTATTGTATAATACGTATCACTTGTACTAAAGCTTATCGTATCAGACCGATTTTCGAAAAATAGTGCTTCAGCATTTTGTTTTGAAAACGAAACTGAAGTTTTTGAATATGCATTTTGACCCCAAATGTATCTGTGTCCAAACCCAATTGTGTTTTGCTTGTTTTTCACATTTCCGTAATTGTTTTCTCCAGCTGAGATAGATTCTTTCTTCTTTCTATCGTAAAGACTTTTTCCATTTACTAACAAAATTATAAAAGAATTATAATGGCTAGGTGAGTATTTAAATTTTGCCTGAAGATCATCATATTTTGGAAGTCCCCCTCCAGCATTAATAGCATCAGAAATAATGTCAAGGTAGCTTCTTCTATAAGAACCAATAAACGTAAAATCATTAAAAAGTGATCCTTCAATCAGACTGCCAGCTCCGCCCATCCCAACAGAGATATTTCCAGAAAGTGAGTCTTTTTTACCATCTCTGTAGTTTATATTTCCATAGCTGGACAACTTATTTCCAAATTCTACAGGAAAACCATTACTAAAAAATTGAATATTATCTACCATGTCGGTGTTAATTATCCCAATGGGGCCATTTGATCTTCCATCTGGAGTATTAAAATGCGAAATGCTCGGGATATGAATATTGTCAATAACAAACCCATTTTCCGTTGGCCCACCGCCTCGTACTAACATATCTTGTCTATTCTCTCCAACACTTGCAACACTTGGTAGTGCATTTAAAATACGAGAAATTTCTTGTCCAGAACCTGGGGCTCTTCTTATTTCGTTATTATTAAAAGAAACTGAATTATATTGATTAGTATTATTTCTTGAAAAATAACTTTGGGTTACAGTAACTCCTTCATAATCGATAACTTTTCGATTTAGTTCAATTTTCAAAAATTCGTAAGCATTTTCTCTGACCCAGATGTCTGTAACTACTTTTGTCTCGTATCCAATGTAAGAAATTGAAATCGAATAATATCCGTTTTCAAGGTTTGAAATAGAGAATTTTCCATCATTATCTGAGGTAACTCCAATGTCGGTTCCAGTTATAAAAATATTAGTGCCCGCTAATGGTAGTTGATTGACTTTGTCAATTATGTTACCACTTATTGTTCCTTTTGAAAAAATAATCGATTGAGATAGTAAAAGTAGAATGGCTTTATATTTCACTTTTAGGATTCTTTGAAATGCTTTATTGGTTCTTTTCAGTATTTGGTAATCGATTAGAAAAGATCTACAAATCAGGTAAATATTTTTTTAGAAATTATCCCTTAACATTTTCTTTAACTCTGCTTCATGCATCTCTTCTGCGGCAATTTGTGTTCTAGCAAATTCCTCTAGCATAATCGACCCATCTTTTACGTTGTTGAGAAGTTCATAATAAGATTTTATTGCTTCTCTCTCATGCTGCAAGCACTCATTTAAAATATCCTCAGTCGAATGTTTGTGTGTTTCTAGAAGATCACTAATCTTAAGTGTCGGATGTTCACCTAAACTAGTTACGTGTTCACCAACAGCCTCAGCGTGGGCAAGTGATTCTTGTGCTTGCTGTCTTAGCCATTCTACAACAGAAAGACGGTATGGTCCCTGAACCATGAATGCATAGTGGGTATATTTAACAACACCCGCTAACTCGTGCTCAAGTATTTTATTTAACGAATCTAGGACCTTTTTTTTATTCATTTTATTATAATGCAGTTTGATTTATGTCCTAATTCTAAAAACTTATTTCAATAATAAACACACAAAATAATAAAATCTGCTTAATCGTTTTGCAAGGGGCAAAATGAAGTTTTAAATTTCGACCTATAATTCGAATACTTATTAAAAATGCCAATATCTGACAGACAATTTGAAGAAAGAAGAATGCGCCAAAATCGAATTCTTGATGGTGCATTGAACGTATTTAAAGAGAAAGGCCTTGAAGGTGCGACAATGGATGAAATTGCAAATTCATCCGGATTTGGGAAGGCAACATTATATTACTACTTTAAATCTAAAGAGGATGTGTTGTCTGCAATCCTTGTTGATGGATGGCAAAACATATGGGAATCTCTAGAACCAATCATTGCTGAGGACCATTCACCAAGAAAGACTTTTGTTAGTGTGTTGATGAAGATTTCTGAGAATGCGCAAAAAAGACCTGGTCTCTTTGAATTTTTGTTTAATGTCCCTAAAGCAATAAGCTTGGATGAGCAACCCTGGAAAGACTATCAACATCGACTATATGCTGTAATTCAAGGTCTCTTGGAAGATGGTATTAAAAAAGGTGAATTCCCAAATCTTGACCCTCAACTTCTATTCAAAGCTCTTGGAGGTTTATTTATGGGGCTTGTTTTAATGGGAAATAAGACTAATCCTATATCTGAAAATGATATCGAAAAATTAATTGAGCAGCTCATTACTGATCCGACAAAAAAAATATGAAATTAGCCATATTAATCTTCCTTTTCGTTTCATCCAATTTGTATAGTTCAAATGTTTCTGGAGCTATTACAAACAGTTCAAATGGTAAATCCATACCAAATGCAAATATCTATATCGAAGAATTGGAGATAGGTAGCGTTTCGAATTCCTATGGAATCTTTAAAATAGATGTGCCAAAAGGTCAATATTCTATACAAATCACTAACATCGGTTTTGAAACATTTTCAAGTTTGATTAATGTAGAAAATGAGAATATTTTTTTAGATATTTCAATGGAACCTGTAATCTTAGAGCTTGATGAAGTGTCTGTTGAAGCTTTATTTAGCACCAGATTAGGATATGAGTCAGCCAAAATTATTTTAAAGTCTGAACTACAAGAATTTGATAAGGAATCTGCTGCAGACATGCTAAGAATGTTACCAGGGGTTGATGCTCAATATGCTTATCCTGATGGTAGGAATGTAAATTTATCAATTCGTGGATCTTCAGACTACAAACCGGGTGGATATAATAATCGAGTTCTAATTCTTTTGGATGGATTTCCAATGCTTATCCCTAATAGTGGCTCACCTGATTGGAGCTCTGTCCCGATGGAATCAATTGAAAGAATTGAAATCGATAATAGTCCAGCCTCTGCACAGTATGGTCATAATTCAATGGGCGGAGTCATTAACCTAATTACTGATTATAACGATGAAAAATCTTTAACAACACTTTCAATGGGTGGAGGATCATTCTCAACTGGAACTACATCATTTAGTAAAAAGTTTAAATCTAAAAATTGGAACTTTGGATTTAATGGTATGACAAAAATATCTGATGGTCACAGAAATAATTCTGAGCACCAGCTAGGTAAAATTAGGTCATTCTTAAAATTTAACAGAGCAGGTCGTACATACAGACTCAGTCACATTGCATCTTTATCAGATATAGGGCATCCTGGCTTTTATCGTTCGCCATCATTTAGAAAGTCAAAAAGATTATCAAACTATATCCAAGGTTATGGCTTTTATCCAATAAGTAAAGGCATTTCAATATCACATTCAATCTATTTAAATACCTTTCAAACTGAGTATTACGATAGTGAAGATGCTCCTGAAGAAAAATTAGAAGGCAACAGACTCTACGATGATATTTCAGTTGGACTTCGCTCAGAAATGCTAATGACCAAATTGCAAAGATGGATAATAATGCTCGGACTTGATTCAGATTGGAGTAAATCAAGTGTAACAGTTTTTAATCCAATTTATAATGACCCAACTCAGGTTTCTATGGGATCATTTATTCAATCTAAATATTCAATTGGTAATGGCTGGAGTCTTGGTATGGGGTTTAGATATGATCACCGAATTACCAACCCAGGTAATAATTACAAAATAAGAACTTATTCCAATTATTCTCCAAAACTTAATATAATGTATAAAATTAGAGATAGGCGAGCTTTCACTATTTCATATAATGAAGGATTCCGTGCTCCATCGTTATCTGAACTCTACCTGCAGCACATCAGTAGCTATGGCCTTATTCAACAAGGAAATCCTGATATTCTACCTGAGCGCGTAAAGTCAATTGAAATGTCATACGAGCATCCTCATTCAGACTCATGGATATGGAGTATTTCAACATTCTATAATCAATATAAAAACATGATTGACTTTGTTTACACTTTGCCTGTTAGGTCAGTAAATCGGAAGGGAGTTTTTGGATTAGGATTGGAATATCAATTCAAATTCAAGCCAAACCAGTTGCTTGGTATTCAAGGTCAATACAATTATTTAAATATGAAAGATGAAGAGGGTATACCCGTTTTGTATAGATCCAAACATCGTGGACAATTATCAATGAGCTTGAATACCAAAATAATCAATTGTTTTTTATTAGCTAGGTATTGGAGTGAGCAGTATTATGAAGATTTTTTAAGTCATGAGTACGATTTAATTGGAGATAAAATAATTTTCCCAATCAAAAAATTACCAATGCAAGTTATACCTGAAATAGTTCTCTCTCGAAAATTTAATACCTTAGACCTTTCTGTAAGAATTTCAAATTTATTTAATAAAAAATATGAATTAATTCAAGATTACCCCATGCCAGGAAGAGTTTTAAATGGGAAAATCACCAAATCATTATAAAAAAGAGGAAACAATGAAAATACCTAAAAGTTCAATAATTGCAGCAATAGTATTTATAACCATGTCATTAAATGGTTGTGAAGACAATGAAGCTGATGCACCAAACAGTAATCCCGAGACCGGTACATTATCAGGAGCCATTACATTTGTTGGAATGTGGCCAGATAGTGGATCGGTATTGCTAACTCTAGATGTTCAATATCCGCCAATGGGACCACCTGCGGGGTCAAAGACTATTGAGAATGATCAACTCGAAAATAATGTTTATGAATATACTCTGGACAATCTTTCTTTTGGCGAGTATGCAGCACTAACTGTTACTTACTGGCCAAGCGGTTATTCTCCTGGTAGCAGTAATTACAGCTTGATCGCCTCATATTTAGATCCAATATCAATGGCAACTGAAAACCCAAATACAATTATAGATCTGACAGCTACTTTTTAAAGATGAAGTCTCATATTGTCAAAAAGAAATCTAGTTTAATACAAAGGTATTTCTGGCTACTGCTGGGCTTAACTTTTTCAGGTATTGGTATGGTTGGTGTTATCGTGCCAGGCCTTCCTACAACAATCTTTATGATTCTTGCGATTGGTTGCTTTTATAGAAGTTCTCAGCGTTTATATAATTGGGTGATAAACCATAAAATCTTTGGTCAGCATGTTAGAAATTACATTGAGGATAGGGGGATGCCTAAAAAAGCAAAGTACTCAGCTTTCTTATTAATGTGGACATTTGTGATATTTGCAGTAACGTTTGCAATTCCTGGTGATATGGTCATTGTTAAAGGAATTATTTTAATCGCTGCTGCTACTGGTTCAGGTTACATATATAATCTCAGGACGATATAAGTTATTTACTCAGTCAACTTTCCTAAACGACGATACTTCTCTTTATACTTTTCCCATAGTCTCTTTTGGCGATCTGATAGATCTATCTCTCTACCTTGTATGAAGGCCTTTATTGGATTGGTTGTTTGAGTTAATGGTTCTCTTTCGGCGATGAAAAATGTTGCATCTTTTCCCGATTCTAGAGATCCGATCCTATCATCGACTCCTAGTATTTCTGCTGCAGAAAGAGTTATCGATCTTAGCGCATGATCTTTAGATAGACCCCATGATACAGCACGCATTGCTTCATCAGGTAGAGTTCGCACATGGCCATCCATTGGATATCCTGGGTCCAATGAGATGCAGAAATGAACACCCGCCTCTTGTAGTACTGAAGGAAGTTTATATGGCATATGTATGGGCTCAAATCTTCTCCAAGGTGTTACCTGCACTCCTAGAAGGATGACAGGTATATTATTTTCGACTAATATCTTTGGATTGATCCAGGAGTCTCTTCCTCCAACAATAATAATATTCAGGTCTTGTTCATTTGCCCATTTTGCAGCGGCTTCGATCTGTCTAATGTCATCTGCCTTGATATGAATGGGATCCTTATAGATCACAAAAGGTATCATTGATTCTAGACGAAGATCTGTCTTTTGTTTGTGTTCGGCTTTTCTTTCTTTTGCACTTTTCTTTTTGTGATATGCTCGAACATTTTGGATCAATTGATTTAATTCTCTGATTCGTTGTTTGTACTCATCTTTCTGTATTTTATCATTCTTTTTTCGATTTTTACCATAATCCACATACATATAGGGCCAATTGATATTTAATGCTGCAGGATGTTTCAGTGTTGCATCTTCCCAGGTCCAACCATCTAATGACATTACGGACGATTGACCAGGTATTCTTCCTGAGGAAGGTGCGGAATTCACAGTAAGTATACCATTAGATCTTGTAACTGGTATTAGATCTGAATCGGGATTGTAGGCTACATTTGCTCTAACATTTGGATTTATTTCTCCTATCTCAGAATGGTCATTGGTCTGTTTGACCGCAGAGATCTCGGTTAGTCCAATTCGTGTAAATCCAGCCACGTATCCAGGTACGACATGTTTTCCATATATCTCATAGATATCTGTATCAGGAGATGGCTGTATCTGCTCATCTATTGTAATGATCTTTCCCTCAGCAAATAAGAGGTCATGCTCTTCTAGGACATCACCTGAGACTGTATGTAGAGTACCGCCTCGAAGGAGTATAGGTCTCTTTTGTTCGATTCCAGGAATCTGGTCATTTGAGTATGAGACTGAAATAATTAATAATAAAAATAGGTATCTCATTCGTATTGCCCCGTTTCCATTAGTTCTATGTCATCTATTTCACAATTATGAATATGACGTGGGGTTACACTATTTGGTTTCATGGTCTTTCCAGATGAAGTAGTACTATATGAAAGAATCTTTTGGATCAATTTTTCTCTTTCGACCTTATCTCTTTCTTCTAATTGATCGTTTTCATCTACGGACCAATATCTTGTTCCCTCGATCCA
>NZHT01000047.1 GCA_002691385.1 Flammeovirgaceae bacterium
AAAATCATTAGATCTATAAAAACCGCCAGCGGGGCTTACGCTTTTAAAGAAGAAATGGTTGCGGAATCAGATATAAAAAAAACATTGGCAAAATAATTACACCAACTTTTTATAGGGAAAAAGTCGACAATTAAAGTCGGCTTTTTTTTAAATTGTATCGAAAGTTCGCAAATTGAATTTTGATATGGGATTATTTAATGTTTTTTCAAAAAAGAAAAAAGAAAATCTAGTAAAAAGCTTAGAAAAGTCAAAAGAAAGTTTTTTTAATAAGCTGAGTAAAGCCGTCATCGGCAAATCTAGCATCGATGAGGCTGTTCTAGATGATCTGGAAGAAGTACTTATCAATTCTGATGTAGGTATTGACACAACCCTTAAAATAATTGGTAAAATTGAAATGCGGGTTGCCAAAGATAAATACGTATCAACTTCAGAACTTAATAAAATCTTGAGAGATGAAATTGCAGGATTACTCACAGAAAACAATACTACTGACCTTGATTCTTTTAAAGTTCCAGTAGTTAAGGGGCCCTTTGTAATTTTAGTCGTTGGCGTCAACGGTGTTGGCAAAACTACAACAATTGGGAAATTAGCTGCACAATTCAAAGCCCTCGACAAAAAAGTTATTTTAGGTGCTGCGGACACTTTTCGTGCGGCCGCTGTGGATCAACTAATTTTATGGAGTGAAAAGGTTAAAGTACCTGTCGTCTCTAAAGGCATGAATACAGATCCTGCCGCCGTTGCTTTTGAAGCGGTCAAAAAAGCTAAGGAAGAAGGTGCAGATATAGTGATCATCGATACTGCGGGGAGATTGCATACCAAAGTAAATCTCATGAATGAATTGAGTAAAATTAAGAATGTTATTAAGAAATTTATTCCAGACGCTCCTCATGAGGTCCTACTGGTACTGGACGGAAGTACCGGTCAAAATGCTTTTGTTCAAGCGACAGAGTTTACCAAAGCAACGGAGGTAAGTGCCTTGGCAGTGACCAAATTAGATGGTACCGCCAAAGGAGGTGTCGTTATAGGAATATCTGATCAATTTAAAATCCCTGTAAAATATATTGGTGTCGGAGAAGGTATTGAACACCTACAAGTATTCAACAAAAAGGCTTTTGTGGATGCCTTTTTTGAAAAATAATCAGACCTCATACTGACACTTGCCCTAAACCTTCTGTTATCGCTTTTTAGATGGAGTGCCACAAAAATGATTACTATTAATGATTAAAGAGCCTCATTTATTTCGTAAAAAATCTGGAGTATTTACAATTACGTAGCTCTAAGGTCTCAAAATAAAATGTAAGGTCCCAAAATCTCGAACTACAGTTACCTCAATACAAATCCCATTTTCATATCGATAATAGTTCTCGCCTTTCGGTGAGGTCAATAGATAATAATGAGGGTTGATTTCTTTAAAATTCAAATAGGTAGCAAAATGTTGAGAAAAGACCTGCTGCTTATCTTTTGGCTCCTCAAAATGAATTTTAGAAGCGGAATAAATAATTGTTTCAAAAGGTATATGTTGGGGAATATCTTCGGTCCGAAGTACATAACCCCCTTCTTTCTTGACAATATCATAGGTCTTTTTCTTAGATCCATTCAAACTGCTAAACCCATGTCCTCGCATCAAAATACCTTCTTCAAAAGTTTCTTGTAACATATATTTTATCTCCAACTCTATGAGGATTTTATAGCTCACCTCGGTTATACTTTCATAGATAACTTCACTCGAAGAACTGACTCGACTGACTTTCATGGTGCCTATTTCTTTCTTCAACTTAAATACTTGGTAACTCAGAAGTTGTGCTTGAACTAGCAATGGACAGATAATAAAAAAGAAAATTACGAAAAACTTCAATGTTAACAGGCAAAAATAAAACAGGTTATAACGTTAATCAATTTTAAAACTATTTCTTAAGTGTTAAGATACAATGTTAATGCCTATTCTTTGGCTTGTATTTACTTTGCGCAAAAATTTCATGATGATTGCGATTGGCCATCAATTCTTGCATGGTGCTTCCAGTTTCATCCATATAATATTTGACAATTTGCCACCCAATCCAAGCCCCAACTCTTCCAGGGCATTCATCACCCAACTCTATTGTTTTTGGTCGTTCTCCAAGCATCTTCTTTTTGGTGAATTCATCAGTCACATAAAGCCATTCCTTTTCAATAATCCGAGACCAAATCAATTCTTGATAAGCATATACATCTCGGATCTCCTTTGGTGTAAATCCTAAAATAAGATCATCTGGGGTACAGGGCATAATGCTTCCAAGTAAATAATAAATCTTCCCGTAATCAATCATTTCAGATAATAAGGTCTCTTCATCCCCACTTGAAGAGTAATCTGCGATAAAAAATTTCAATATAGTTGGTGTCATATACTTGGCTTCATACCTCCTTAAAATATACTGTGGAACTCCTATGGGCCTATAAGAGGCGCTCTCACCTATAAAAAAATCTAAGCCAATAATTATGAGGTCTTTAGAAACAACCAAATCATTATACAATCCACTTACTATTGTTTGTATTTTGGGAACCTTCATCTCAGGAAAATAATATTTCAACCAACCCAGAGAAGTGTTCATCGTCTTTTCAAAGATAGGCTGATCAAAGGCTTCATCTGCCTCTGCATACAGGGTATCTATAAACTCATTTTGTACCAAACCAAAAATGCGTTCGGCTAATATTTTTTCATTGGGGTACTCATTGAGATGAAACATCGTCACAGCCATATCTTTGTGATTTTGAAAGAATATTTCTACCTCACTGAGTTCTTGGGACTTAAATAGCTCTTTTTCAAGTCTTTTTACCTCAATTTCTACCGTAGGGGGTGCCTCATTAGGATGATATCGACAAGGGTTTTCACTGCATCCATTTATGAAAAGAAAAACAAAGATTAGACAAACTATCCTCATAAATACTATTTTTGGAGAAAATTAATATAATTTCAATGAGAAAGTCACTTCTTTTCGTATCATTTATTGTAGTTGGAGGCCTCACTTGCTTTTCACAAACCAAACTCGGATTAAAATTTTCCCCCTTATTTTCATCTCACAAGATCTCATTAAAATCAGATCAATTGGACGTCTCCTCAGGGAAAACATCCACCAGAATGTCAATAGGCCTCATTCTAGATCATCCGCTTACTGACACTTACTTTTTTAGCTCTGGTTTAATTTATCTACCCAAAAGAGTCAGCATCGATTTAGTCGAAGAGGAAGGCAGCTCCGCACCTAAAAATCCTTTTGAATCCTACGATCTTAATTATCTTCAAGTTCCCTTATCCCTAAAACTCTTCACCAACGAAATCGCTCCAGACATCAGTGTTTTTTTTCAAGTTGGTTTGACCCTAGAATTCAAAATCTTTGAACAAGCGTTAGACGAAGATTATGAATTTATCTCGAAATTTCGCTTTTTCGATACTGCTGCCCTCATTGGAACAGGTATAGAGTACCGTCTTGGAGTAAATACCTTATTTTTTGTAGGAACCAGCCTTCAAAAAGGTTTAGTTAACATAATCGGTCAAACCAATCCTGATTATCCACTCTTCGTTAGAAACCAAATTGTCTCTATTAATATAGGTATGAAATTCTAGATCTGAATGGCTTCTTCGTTGGAGTTTAGAAATTGATACTCATTCAAAGCCAGAGAAGAATCCGATATTACGTCGACCCATTTCATCAAACCCAAAAACCATTTAAACCGCCTAGAAACGAATCCTTCGGTAAAGTAAGCCTTTAAATAAGGGTGGACCACTAAAGTCACCTTTTTCTCATTCTGCTTCTTAAACAAATGCATCAGCGTGTCCTCAATTTGGTCCGCCACCAAAATGGATGCTGTTATCTTACCCGTACCCGCACAAGAAGGACATTGTTCTTTGGTAATAATATTTACTTCTGGCCTTACTCTTTGTCTGGTAATTTGTAATAACCCAAACTTTGATAGCGGTAAAATGGTATGCTTCGAACGATCTCCTTCCATAGCTTCAATCATTGTAGAATAGACTTTACGCTTGTTTTCCATTTTGCGCATATCTATAAAGTCAACAACAATGATTCCACCCATATCACGCAAACGTAATTGACGAGCAATCTCTTTAGCAGCCTCAACATTTACAGTTAAAGCCGTCGTTTCTTGATCTTCTTCCCGATTAGATTTGTTCCCACTATTCACATCAATCACATGCAACGCTTCCGTATGTTCAATGATCAAATATCCGCCATCAGCCACCGTCACAGATTTTCCAAATGACGTTTTTAATTGTTTCTCTACTCCAAAAATTTCAAAAATTTTAGCTTTTGCCTGATGTAGACGTAGTAGTTTCTCCTTATCTGGAGCAATCGTATTGATGTAACTTCTGATTTCTTCAAATAGGTCCTTATCGTCAATGGTAATGCTATCAAATGTCTCATTTAGAACGTCTCTAACAATAGAGTTAGTACGACTAACCTCTCCAATGATTTTATCCATTGGCTTTGATTTTTTCAGTTTTTCAATCCCTCTCTGCCAAATTTGTACTAGGTTTTGAAGATCTGCATCAAGCTCTTTTACATCTTTACCCGTAGCCACGGTACGGATAATTACTCCGAAGTTTTCTGGCTTGATTGAACTTATCAGACGTGCCAAACGCTTCCTTTCATTCGAATTCCCTATTTTCTTTGATACATTAACTGTATTCGAAAATGGTACTAAGACTAAATAACGTCCTGCTATTGACAACTCACACGATAATCTCGGGCCCTTTGTTGATATGGGTTCTTTTACAACCTGAACGAGGACCTTTTGGTTCTTTGTCAAAACCTGTCCTATTTTACCAAACTTGTCAATGTCTGTCTCATTTCTGAACCCAGTAAGCTTGGTGCTGATCTCTTTTTTACTTTGAATCAGCTGCGTAAATTTATTCAGCGACTGGATTTGTGGTCCTAAGTCGAGATAATGTAGAAAAGCGTCTTTTTCATAACCGATATCAATGAACCCGGCATTGAGACCTTGAACAACTTTTCGTACAGTACCTAAGTAAATATCTCCAACATTGAATTGAATTCCTCCGTCTTCTTGGTGAAATTCAATCAATCTTCTATCATTTAAAAGTGCTATTCGACATCCGTTTTGAGTTGAATTTATTACTAATTCATTACTCACAATTTTTCAAATTAAATGTCTACTTCTTTTTATGTCTATTCTTTCTTAACCTTTTCTTTCTCTTATGCGTAGAGATTTTATGTCTTTTCCTTTTTTTACCGCAAGGCATATTTTTTAATTTAAGTGTTATTATTTTTCTAAATATTCTGCTGCTGCAGACTTTAATGCCGGATCAGCATCTTCTGCCGCTACAATTCTTGTAAACAGTTCTGAAGATTCTCCAAGTTTGTTAATCTCTAACAAACAAACACCCATATATAACATGGCTTCATAATCATCTTCTTTTAACGTCAACAACTTTTTAAACCTTTCAACGCCTCGCTCATATTGTCCTGATTGAACGGACAAAAGACCTAAGCTTAAAAGAGCTTCTCTGTTCTCTGGATCTTTTTCTATCACTTCCCTCAACATCATAATCCCTGACATAGGGTTTTCCGTTATCACTAGGGTCATGGCTAACTTTGTCTTAGCGGATAAATTATCTGCCTCCCTTTGAGTAATCAAAGTCAAAACTTTTCGCGCCTCTAAGGCATATTCTCCTGCTTCTTTCATATTAGAGGCACGTTCATATGAAG
The DNA here is from genome assembly GCA_002691385.1 of Flammeovirgaceae bacterium. Classification (GTDB taxonomy): domain Bacteria; phylum Bacteroidota; class Bacteroidia; order Cytophagales; family Cyclobacteriaceae; genus UBA4465. Next base: position 5,721 of record NZHT01000047.1, read on the forward strand.
CATATAATAATGCTGCCGCTTTTTTCTGTGTCTGTAAAGAACTATCTCTCTGCAAGAATTTTAAAGTAACTTCTTTGGCACTGTCCAAAAATCCATACTTTAAATAGTATCTAGCTAAAGAGTCTGCAAAGTTAATGTAATTTTCTGATATTCCCCCTTTCGTAAAAGTCTTCAGTGAAATAATTGCAACCTCGTCTTCATTAGTCATATTGAAAGAATGTGATTCAACATTCCTATCATCTTCATTCTTTACTCCTGTGCGCGGAAGTTGGTATAAAAAAAAGACGGCGACAATTCCTGCAATTGTCAATGAAATATGATTCTTATTCATCAACTGTGAGCTAATATTAATAAGAAGAAGTTACATTCTTCTTGATCTTTTCAATGAAAATTTTAGATGGCTTAAAGCTGGGGACATAATGTTCCTCAATCACGATTGCCGTATTTTTAGATATATTTCTAGCGATCTTTTTTGCTCGTTTTTTGTTCACAAAACTACCAAACCCCCTAACATATATGTTCTCTCCATCTGCCATTGATGTTTTAACTACAGAGAAGAAGGCCTCTACCGACGCCTGAACATCTAATTTGTCGATTCCTGTCTTTTCGCTTATTTCACTTATTACATCTGCTTTTGTCACAATAATATCATTTTAATTGTCAACCATCATTTTATTAAGAACTTCAAATTTATCTTTGTAATTCCGTAATGCAAATGTATTCTCTAGAAAATCAAAAACCCCAAATAATATCATCAAAATTCAAATAACATCTTCATTAATGAATTGGTATTCAAAGGAAAAAAGAGATTTACCATGGAGGTCGACGCGCAACCCTTATATAATCTGGCTCTCTGAAATTATTTTGCAACAAACCCGCATAGCCCAAGGCACTCCTTATTACGAAAAATTCATCAAAACCTATCCAAATGTTCACGCCCTGGCCACAGCCTCTGAACAAGAAGTTTTAAAATTGTGGGAGGGACTTGGTTATTACAGTCGTGCCAGAAATTTGCACAAAGCAGCAAAGCAGGTCTCCGAAGAATACGGAGGCATCTTCCCAAATTCGTATCTCGAACTGCTCAAATTAAAAGGTATTGGACCCTACACGGCGGCAGCCATTGCCTCTATCTGCTTCCATGAAAAGGTGCCTGTGGTAGACGGTAACGTTTTTAGATTGATCTCCCGCCTTTTTGACCTTCAAGAAGACATCGGCAAAGGAAGCACACGCAAAATTTTTGAAAAGATCATCGAAGAGATCATGCCTTCATCAACCCCCGGTGATTTTAATCAAGCAATGATGGAATTCGGGGCCTTAGTTTGCACACCACGTCCTCAATGTGACAACTGTGACCTACAATTTCATTGCCGTGCCTTCAAAGAAAAAACACAACACCTTTTACCCATAAAAACAAAGAAAATTAAAATTCAAGCACGCACATTGCATTATTGGATCTTTACCTATCATGATAAAATCTGCTTAAACAAAAGAACAAAAGGAGATATCTGGGAAGGACTTTGGGACTTTTATTCAACCTCCACAGATCTTCTTAATGTGGCCTCCCTTGACCAAAATTACATAAAAAAAGCCTCCTATGGACCCCTGAATCACAAGTTAACCCATCAAAAGATAGAGGCCTGGTTCACACAAATTGAAATCTCAAATACTCCCCAATTAAACGAAATTGCGAAAATATTAAATTTAACTATTTTCAATCTTGACGAATTAGTAACTTTACCAAAACCGAAACTCATTGTCAATTATTTGTCCCAAGTAAAATTTTAATTATTTTTATATTATGGCTGGAGTAAATAAAGTAATTCTCGTGGGTAATTTAGGGAAAGATCCCGAAGTAAGATACCTTGATAATAATAAAGTTGTGGCTAATTTGACCCTCGCCACTACTGAAAATTATAAAGATCGTAATGGCAACAAAGTTGAAAATACTGAATGGCATGATTTGGAACTTTGGGATGGTTTAGCAAAAATTGCTGAGCAATATTTGACCAAAGGAAAAAGTATTTACGTAGAGGGTAAAATAAAAACAGACAGTTGGAAAGATGATCAAGGAAATAACAAGTATAGAACGAGGATCAGAGTACAAAATATGACCATGCTTGGTAGTGGTGGCTCTGGAAACAGTGGAATTGCTCCAGAACAGCTTAATCCTATAGAAAAGCCCGCTACTCCAAATCCGCCCGTGAGTCCAGGTGTTGAAACTGAATCCGATGATCTCCCCTTTTAATGTTCACCAAAAAAACACTGCTTGGTATCCTCGATAGATGAACCTCCACCGATCTTCTTGATGGAATTTGTAGCCCTTTCAAGCTCTTTTTATTGGGGCTTTGGTCTCTTAATTTTATTTTTATTGGCATTATCCGGCCTGATTTCTGGTGCTGAAGTTGCTTTTTTTTCGCTTGATAAGACGGGCTTAGAAGAAGAGAAGCGCTCCGATCTGAAAATAAAAACATTGTTAAAATCTCCTCATCAGTTGCTGGCTACCATCCTGATTCTGAATAACCTATTCAATGTATTCATTGTAACTCTTTCCACCTATGTCTCCTGGAAAGTCGTAGGCCAAAAAGAAGCTGAAGGGATCATCTTAATCGTGCTGACCGCCGTTATTTCAATATTAATTATTTTTTTCGGGGAAATTGTTCCTAAAATTTCTGCCGCACATCAACCACAAAAGTTTGCCCGTTTCTGTCTCCCTTACATCTGGTTTTTTAATCATCTATTAAAGCCGCTCTCTTGGCTCCTCATTGGCTTAAGTGGTTTTATCGAAAAACGGGTCAAAAAGAGAGGCTACAATCTCTCAGTTGAAGACCTCAATCAAGCTTTAAACATTACTTCAGAGCAAAATGTGAGTAAGGAAGAGAAAGATATTCTGAAGGGAATTGTTAATTTTGGAACCCTTTCAGTAAGACAAATAATGCGTTCTAGAGTTGACATTTCTGCAATTGAAAGGACTAGCGATTTCCATGAATTAATGGATCAAATAAATAAAACAGGATTTTCCAGGATTCCCGTTTATCTAGAAAATATTGATAAAATTGAAGGTTTATTGTACATCAAAGACATGTTACCCTTTCTTCATGAAGAGGAAAATTTTCATTGGCAACAATTCTTACGGCCAGTCTATTTTATTCCTGAAAGTAAGAAAATCGATACACTCTTCAAGGATTTTCAAGAAAAACAGGTTCACATGGCCATTGTTGTTGACGAATATGGGGGTACCGAAGGCTTAATTACTATGGAAGATATCATTGAAGAAATTGTAGGGGAAATCAATGACGAATTCGATGATACTTTAGATACCGATTACAAAAAAATAGATGATAATACTGCCATATTTGAAGGTAAAACCTCCCTCAATGATTTTTGTAAAATCATGTCAGAAGAGGTCGATGTATTTGACGAAATTAAAGGAGAAAGTGAGAGTTTAGGAGGGTTGTTGCTAGAAATAAATAAAAAACTCCCGCTCTCCAACGAGAAGATTGAAGTAGGTAAGTTTTTATTTTTAATAGAGTCTGTCGACCAAAAACGGATTAAAAGAGTTCGTGTCTTTAGGAAATCATGAAAAACTATATGACATTAATCCTTTTTTTTATTTTCTGGTCTTGCGAAATCCATTATCTCCCTAAGCCAAAAGGATACAACCGTATTCTTTTGCCTACTGTTTCCTACACCCCACTACTGAGTCCACTCCCCTATACTTTTGAATACTCCACCCATGCCAAGATTTTGAAAGACACCAGTTGGATCGCAGAGCCCAATTGGATTCATATTTATTACCCCTATTTTGATGCCAATGTCCAGCTCACCTATAAACCGATTAATAGTGACTCCTCGGTTCAAGATTACCTGAACGATAGTTTTAGGCTTACGGGTAAGCATCAAGTGAAGGCAACAGCTATTGATGAAAAAATCCTGTTTCTTAAAAATGGAAATATCGCTTCGATCAGTGAATTAAGTGGAGAAGTTCCCAGTCCCTTTCAATTTCACATAACAGATAGCGTTACACATTTTCTGCGGGGTGCTTTATATTTCAATATGAGTACAAAAAATGATTCCCTGGCCCCTGCCATAAAATTTATTAAATCTGATTTGGTACATTTACTGAATACTTTAGAATGGAACGAATAATAATTATACACTTTAAAATTATCCCTCTCTTTTCAGCATACAATTCAGATGGCTGACTTTTTTCATAAATCAATTGAGTTCTTAAAAGGAATCGGTCCCGAAAAAGCTGCTTTAATCAATAAAGAATTGAGCTACTTCAATTATGGCGACTTACTTCAGCATTATCCTTTTCGCTATGAAGATCGAACCTCTTTCCACAAAATTTCTTCACTAACTGACGGATTAGCCAATGCGCAAATAATAGGAAAAATAACACGTTTTGAAACGATTGGAGTGGGGCGAAAACAAAGATTGATAGGAAAGTTTCAAGACGAAACTGGAGAAATAGATCTTATTTGGTTTCAAGGCATAAAATGGATAAAACAAAAAATTAAACCTGGATTGGTTTACATTGTTTATGGCAAGCCGACCCGATATGGTCAACACTTTAACATCTCGCACCCAGAAATAGAACCCTCCAGAAATCCCCCCACCAACAAGCAATTTCTACATCCTGTTTATCATTCCTCGGAAAAGCTCAAAAAAAAGTTTTTAGATTCCAAAGCAATTAGCAAAATAATGAAATTGCTTTTAGCAGAGGCTATCCCCCATATTCAAGATAAACTCCCATCATCCATTAAAGAGAAATTTTCTTTAATGGACAAAAAAAAATCCCTCATTCACATTCACTTCCCGAAGGATCAAATTTCTCTCAAAAAAGCACAATATAGATTAAAATTTGAAGAGCTCTTTTTCATTCAATTACGCCTAATCACGCTCAAAATCGCTCGAGTAAATAAATGTAAAGGAATCACTTTCAAAAACAGCAAACTCCTGAACGATTTTTATCATGCCCAACTCCCTTTCACTCTAACCTCTGCCCAAAAAAAAGTGATCAAAGAAATCTATGCTGATTTTCGATCCGGTAATCAAATGAATCGATTAGTACAAGGTGATGTGGGAAGTGGGAAAACTATTGTGGCCTTCATGTGTATGCTGATTGCTGTGGGTAATCATACACAATGTGCTTTTATGGCTCCCACAGAAATTTTAGCAGAGCAGCATTATCATGGCCTCAAAGAATTTGCAAATCCTTTAGGCATTAAAATCGCTTGCCTCACCGGCTCAAGTAAAAAAGCCGAACGTAACTCCATTCAAGAGGGGTTAAATTCTGGTGAATTAAAAATACTCATTGGGACCCACGCCCTTATAGAAGATAAAGTGAAATTTAAAAAGCTAGGTTTTGCGGTCATTGATGAGCAACATCGATTTGGGGTTGCTCAAAGGGCTAAACTTTGGAATAAAAACAAAGCTTATTATCCGCATATTTTAGTCATGACTGCCACACCCATTCCAAGGACCTTAGCGATGACACTTTATGGAGATTTGGACATTTCTACCATAGACCAATTACCCGCCGGTCGAAAACCCATTATTACAAGGCACATGAGAGATGCCCAACGCATCCAACTTTTCAGCTTAATTGAAAAAGAAATTGAAAAAGGACGCCAGGTGTATATCGTATATCCCCTTATTGAAGAGTCTGCCACCATGGATTATAAAGATCTAATGGATGGCTATGAAAGCATCGCTCGCAGATTCCCTCAATTAAACTTATCCATTTGTCATGGAAAAATGAAACCCACAGATAAAGATTATGAAATGATGCGATTTACCAAGGGAGAAACTCACATCATGATTGCCACGACGGTCATCGAGGTAGGTGTAAACGTCCCCAATGCAAGCGTTATGGTCATTGAAAGTGCCGAGCGATTTGGTCTCTCTCAATTGCATCAACTTCGAGGGCGTGTCGGACGCGGCAATGAACAATCTTATTGCCTATTAGTAACAGGAATGAAGCTAACCTCAGAGGCAAAAACAAAAATACAAACCCTCGTAGAAAGTAACGATGGTTTTAGAATTGCTGAAACCGACTTAAAAATTCGAGGAGCAGGAGACCTGATGGGCACACAACAAAGTGGGGCCTTAGATTTAATCATTTCTGACCTAGCTACCGATGGGGACATTTTAAACTTGGCCAAAAATGCCGCCACCGATCTACTCAAAAAAGATCCCTTGTTGTACGCTCCCGAAAATCAAATACTCAAAACCCATATCAATTCATTTAATAAAAACATAATTAATTGGAGCAAAATCAGCTAACTTCCCCCCTTATGAAACGCCCTATTCTCGAGTGCCCTCTGGAAATAACTTGATAGATGTATCCGCTAAAACTTAATAAAATGAAATTTATATTTGCCCTTTCCTTCCTTTACGCTCTTTCCTCATTTGGTCAAAAACCAAGAGCTCGAGATCTTGGGGTTCCTTTTGATGGAATCCCCGGCCAAAACAATTCCATTACAGATGTTCAGGGAGTCGAAGTAGGATACAGTACTATCATTTCTGGCACAGGTACAAACATCCTTGGAACAGGGCCCATAAGAACTGGGGTAACGGCCATTTTCCCTAGGAGTAAAGCCCAAAAATTCAGTCCTGTGTATGCCAATTGGTACAGTCTCAATGGAAACGGAGAAATGACCGGTACCACTTGGGTGACTGAATCTGGATTTTTAGAAACTCCCATAATGATTACAAACACCAATAGCGTTGGCGTAGTAAGAGACGCAGTATTAAAATGGTACGTAAAAACCAATTGGTATGGTGTAGAGGACTGGTGGTATACCTACCCTGTGGTAGGCGAAACTTACGATGGCTTTCTCAACGACATTTATGGTTTTCATGTCAAAGAAACCCATGTTTTAGAAGCAATTAATAATGCTAATGGAGGTAAAATTGAAGAGGGAAATGTCGGTGGTGGTACTGGAATGAGGTGTTTGGGGTTCAAAGGAGGCACAGGAACTGCATCTCGAAAAATCTCTTTAGCTGTGGGTGATTATATACTCGGTGTCTTGGTTCAATCAAACTTTGGCTCCAAAAAAAACTTAACTATTGCTGGTGTTCCTGTGGGTAAGGCTTTGATGGATACCTTAAACCCCGATTTTTACGGGCCTCCACAATCTAGACATAGAGAAGGAGATGGATCTATTATTGTCATCGTAGCAACAGATGCCCCTTTCCTTCCTCATCAACTCAAAAGGATTTCTCAGCGAGTCCCGATAGGTATTGGCAATGTCGGAGGGCGAGGGAGCAATGGCTCCGGTGATATTTTTCTTTCCTTCTCTACCGCAAATCCAGGTGCCTTTGACCGTGAAAAAACTACTCAAGTAAACACCCTTTCCAACGATCAGATGACTCCTTTTTTTGAAGCAACGGCTCAAGCAGTCGAAGAAGCCATTATCAATGCTATGGTCG